>NZ_JBSFUA010000019.1:0-136139 GCF_053591555.1 Crossiella sp. NPDC003009
TGGAGTTGACGGGTACTAATAGGCCGAGGGCTTGCTCACAAAGTTGCTACGCGTCCACTGTGTGGTTCTGAGGGAACCAATCTGGCGTCCACTGTTTGATGGTTGGATGTTGATGGTTTTTTCATAGTGTTTCGGTGGTTATGGCGGAGGGGAAACGCCCGGTCCCATTCCGAACCCGGAAGCTAAGTCCTCCAGCGCCGATGGTACTGCATGCGTGAGTGTGTGGGAGAGTAGGACGCCGCCGAACTAAATGTGCGTGTAGCCCGGAGATTCGTTTCCGGGCTACACGCTTTTTTGCGTTCGAAGAGGCCGTGGGTGTGCGGGTGGGGGTTTGTTCGGCCGGTGTGTGGTGGGGCAGCTGTTGCCAGGCGCGGGGAATCGTGACTGGTGGGGCGGTTGGCTGGGGGACGCTGGGGGTTCGGTGTGTCGATTTTGTTTGGGGCAGGGCGGCCATACGCTGGAAGGCGATCGGGCAGGCCTGCCCGTTCCAGCCCAAATGGCCGCCCCAGGGGCCCCCAAACCACATCGCCCACATCGCCCACGGAGGGTGGGGTTGCCGCTGGTGATGTTGATACGCACAGACCAGCATTGCCACGGGCGATGTTGTTCACGACATCGCCGATCCGAAGCCGGTGCGGGTGGGTACGGACCTGCGGGGTGAGCCGCGCTCATCAGTCTCCGTCTTACCTGCCTTCCGCGCTTCCCCGCCGTCGCCCCAAGAGCGGCGATGGCTCACTCATGCTTCGCCGGCGCGCCTCGTCCCGCTGCCTCACTCCGCCCGTCCTTTCACCCCGCATGCCCGCTGTGCTCTCCTGCAGCGCATTCCTGCGCCGTTCTTCCACCATTCACTCTTGCCCGACCCCCGACCCCCGACCCCCGACCCCGACCCCGACCCCCGACCTTCGGCTCCGGCCCGGCCCGGCCCTCGGCCTCGACCCCCGGCTCCGGCTCTCAGCCCTCAGCCCTCGGTCTTCGGTCCCCGACCTTCCGCCTCAGTCTTCGGCCCCCAGCCCCCAGCCCCAGCCCCAGGCCCGCCCCTGCTGCCCGGCTCGGCCCCCAACCGCCGCGTGCCGTATCCGTTCTCGCACCTAGCCCCGCGCCTCGTTCTTTGTCGTCGCGCTGCGTCGCTGCGGTCCTCGAGCCATGCCCTCGCCCACCCGGCCTGCGGGGCCGTTCCCACCCGGGGCACCAGCCCATGCGCCGCCTCGCCCCGCGGTGTCCTGCTCATCCCTCGCCTCCCCCTCTCCTTTCCCGCCTCCCCTCCCCTCCCCTCCCTGCCCTCCCCTCCCCGCCTCCCCTTCCTCCTCCTTTCCTGTCTCCGCCCCCTCCCCTTCCCGCCTTCCCTCCCCCTCTCTCGGGGCCGTCGGTGCGTTTCGTGTGCGAAGTTCTCTCTGCCGTTGTGACCTGGGCCGGATTCCGTTGTGCCGCAGCCTTCCCGCCCTCTCCGTAACCTCGCCGCTCCACCTTCCGCACCGTCCCGCTTGCCCAATTCCCCTCCACCGCTTCCGCTGCTTGCTCGTTCTCTCTCTCCCCCCCCGGCCGCTCCCCGGTTGGCTGCGCATGTGGCAGCGCGCCGCGGCCCCGGTCGGGGTGCGGCGCGCTGGGGTCAGGCCGGGACGGTGGGTCTTCTTCTTGGGGGTGTGCCGGAGTCGCGGCGGGCCATGCGGCGGAGGATGAGCGGTGCCAGGAGCAGGCCCAGGGCGGCCCAGGTGCTGAGGGCGAGGGTGGTTTCCAGGGGGCGCCAGGATTCGGTTAGTTCTGCTGTGGCTAGGGATTCGGGGAGTAGGGCGGAGCGGAGGGCCAGGCCCAGCCAGTACAGGGGGAAGAGTTGGGCTAGGGCTTGGAGCCAGTCGGGGAGGGCGGTGATGGGGTAGAAGATTCCGGAGATGGCCAGGAGAAGCATCATCGGGAGGGTTACCAGGCTCAGGGACTGGGGGTTGGTGATCAGGGAGCCGGTGATGACGCCGAGGGGGAGGACTGCCAGGAGGGCGAGGGTCAGGTAGGCGATCAGGGCCAGCCAGGTGGTGGGGGTGGTGAGGGTCAGGCCGGGGAACAGGAAGGGCGCGGGGAGCAAGGGGAGCAGGGCGCCCAGGGTGGTCATGCCGGCTCGGCTGAGGATGCGGCCGGTGAGGTAGCCGAGCATTCCGTGCGGGGTGGCCTTGGCGCGGAGCAGGGTGTTGTCGGCTCGGTCGGTGGTCAGGGTCATGGCCAGGCCGGTGAAGCCGGTGAGCATCACGTTCATGGCGAGGATGCCGGGCAGGGACTGGGTGCCGAGGGAGAACGTGGTGCCGGGGACCGTGGTGTCGCGCAGGATGAACATCACCAGCAGTGCGATCACCGGGAAGAACAGCACGCCCCAGATTTCCTGGGCGCTGGTGGCCTGGTGGCGGAACTCGATGCGGGCGCGTTCCAGGCCGGTGCGCAGGGCGTTGAGGGTCGGGGTCATGCGGGCACCTCCTGCGGGGCCAGGTTGGTCAGCTGGCCGGACTCGTGTTCGCGGACCAGGGACAGGTAGACCTCTTCCAGGGAGACCCGGCGGACTTCCAGGTCGGTGATGTCCTCGTTGCCGGGCTTGGTCAGCAGGTCGCGGACGAAGCTGGTGGCGTCGGGGACCGAATGGGACTCCCTGGTGCCTGCTCGGGTGAAGCGGACCTCGGGCCGGCCTGCCATGCGGTGGGCCAGCTGCTGGGCGGTGCCGTTGGCGACCACCTTGCCGCCGGCCAGGATCAGGATTCGGGTGGCCAGCTTCTCGGCCTCGGCCAGGTCGTGGGTGGTGAGCAGGATGGTGGTGTCGCCGCGGGCGGCCAGGCTGCTGATCAGGTCGTGGAAGTCCTGGCGGGCCTGGGGGTCGAAGCCGACCGTCGGTTCGTCCAGGAACAGCAGCTCCGGGTTGCCGACCAGGCCGATCGCCACGTCCAGGCGGCGGCGCTGGCCGCCGGAGAGGGTGTCGGCCCTGGCGTTGGCGTGGGTGGTCAGGCCGACCAGGGTGAGGAGCTCGTCGGTGTCGAAGGGGCGGCGGCGGGCCGGGGTGCTGAACGGGGTGTAGTAGCGGCCGAGGTGGCGGAGCAGTTCGCGGACCTGCCAGCGGCCGTGGTCGCGCCAGGACTGCAGCACGATGCCGAGGCGGGCGCGCCAGGACTCGTCGCCGGTGATCGGGTCCACGCCCAGCACTCGCACTTCGCCGCTGGAACGCTTTCGGAAACCCTCCAGGATTTCGATCGTGGTCGTCTTTCCCGCGCCGTTGGGGCCGAGCAGGGCCAGCACCTCGCCGCGGCGGGCGTGCAGGGTGACGCCGTGCAGCACTTCGGTCGGGCCGTAGCTCATGCGCAGGTCACGGGCTTGGATCACCGGTTCAGTCGATGCCGGGGTTCGTGGTGTGGTCCGGAAATGCATACCTTCAAGTGTTTCATTGAAGTGCTTCTTGGGACTTTTCCCGGAATTGTGGAGGCGGATTTGTAGAATGGGTCTTTAACCCTCAAGTCCGGAGTTCAGAGTGGGTGTGGTGGGCGGGCGGTTGCGGTCGGTTGATCTGGCGCGGGTGGCAGGGGTGTCGACGCAGCAGATCCGCAACTACGAGGATGCCGGGGTGTTGCCGAGGGCGGAGCGCTCGCCCGCGGGCTACCGGTGGTTCACTGAGCGGCATCGCCGGGCGCTGGGCACCTTCTACGAGGTGCGGAAGGGGTTCGGCACCCCGGTGGCGCAGGCGATCATGCGGGCCGTGCACGAGGACGACCTGCCCGAGGCGTTGAACCTGGTCAGCGCCAGTCATGCGGCACTGCACGAGCAGCGGTTGAACCTGAAGTCGGTGGGGGAGGCGCTGGAGCTCATCGCGCGGCAGGACCGGGCCGCGCCCGCGCTGCCCAGGACCGAGCTGCGGATCGGCGAGGTGGCGGCGCACCTGGGCGTGCGGCCCTCGGCGTTGCGGGTGTGGGAGTCGGCGGGGCTGCTCACGCCGCAGCGGGTGCCGGGCAGCAAGTACCGGACCTACCGGCCTGCCGATGTCCGGGACGCGCGGATGATCAGCATGCTGCGGCAGGCGCGGTACCCGCTGCCGCACATCCGGCCGATCCTGGACGGGCTGCGGGAGAGCGGCAGCAGTGACGCGTTGCGGGCGGCGGTCGCCGACCGGCTGGCCGCGTTGACCCGGCGCGCTACCGCGATGCTGGCCGGGGCCAGCCACCTGCACCGGTACGTGACGGGGGAGGGTGCGGGGCCGGTCACCGGCGACTGATGTCCAGCAGCACCTCGGCGAACTTCGCCGGCTGGGACAGGAACGGGTGGTGGTCGCTGTCGAGCTCGACCACCTCGGTCGCGAGTTCCGCTTGTGCGCGCTGGACTTCCGGCAGGGTGCCGCGGTCCCGCGCGCAGACGACGTAGGTCGAGGGCTTGGTCTGCCAGGCGGCGTGGCGGGGTGGCTGGGTCAGGGCGAGCTGGGACTGGCGGGTCAGGCGGGCGAGGGCGCCCTGGTACGCCTGCTCGTCGCAGTCCTGGGCGAAGCGGTGGCGGAGGTCCTCGCGGCGCAGGCTGACCGTGCCGTCGGGGTGGAACTGCACGTGCGGCGCGGGTTCCGGGCCGAAGCTCGCCAGCGGCTGGGTGGTCTCGGCCAGGAACGAGGTGACGTAGACCAGGTGGCGGACGTTGGGCGCGCCGCCCGCGTCGGTGACGACCATGCCGCCATAGGAGTGGCCGACCAGGATCACCTGGTCAGAAGTGTTGGCCAGCAAGGCTTTCAGCGCGTCGGCGTCGGTGTGCAAGCCGCCCTGTCCGGCGCAGCTCGGGAGTTCGAGGGCGGTGCTGGCGAGGCCGTGCGCGGCCAGCAGCGGAGCCGTCCGGCTCCACCACCACGCGCCGTCGCGGACCAGGGCGCCGTGCACGAAGACCACCTGCATGCCGGTCACGCTGGCACGCCTGGGGGCCGTGCCGCGCCGGATTTCGCTGGTGGCGCAAGACTTGAGGGTATGAGCGGACGACTGGCGCGCATCCACGACCGGGCGAAGACCGCCGAGGTGACCTACGCCGAAGTCGGCGTGACCAGGGCGGCGGCCTGTCCGCCCGGGTACCGGCGGGTCAGCCGGAGCCTGGCGCTGGGGCGCGGGGAGGCGGAGTTCGCGCGGGCGAAGCGGGCGTTGCGGGAGTGGGCGACGCACCGCGGGTTCGGGCGCGGGATCTACCCGGAGCGGGCCGGGCAGGAGGTCGGGGACACCGTGGTCGCGGTGCTCGGGTTCGGGCCGGTCGCGGTGACCGGGCCGTGCCGGGTGGTGTGGCGGGTGGACGAGCAGCGGCGCAGCGGGTTCGGCTACGGGACGCTGCCGGGCCACCCGGTCACCGGTGAGGAGAGCTTCGTGCTGGTCATGGACCCGGACGGGCTGGTCGAGTTCACCATCACCGCGGTCTCCCGGCCCGGCGGCGCGCTGGCGCGGGTGGCCGGGCCGATCGGCCGGCTGGCCCAGCGGGTGGCCATGGCGGCCTACCTGGGGGCGCTGCGCTAGCCGTTCACACCCTTGACACCGCCTACATGGTCTAGTCCAATTCCAGGACACCTGGTGGGCCTGTTCAGGTCTTTTCGCCGCCCGGACCCGCTCCGGCCTGCCAGCCGACGCTCCACGCCGGAACTGGTGGGAGGAAACGATGTCACGCAAGGTCTTAGCTCGGGTGGCGGCAGTGCTCACGGTGGTGTTCGGCATCGCCCTGGCCGGGTTCGTGCCCGCGCACGCGGCCTCGGTCACCGCCACATTCGTCAAACAGCAGTCCTGGGACAGCGGCTACACCGGCCAGATCACGGTCAAGAATGACACCGGCGCCCAGGTCACCGGGTGGAAGGTGGAGTTCGACCTGCCGGCAGGCACCTCGGTCGGCGCCTACTGGGACGCCCTGCAAGCCAACGCGGGCGGCCACTACGTCTTCACCAACCGCGAGTACAACGGCACCCTGGCCCCGGGCGCGAGCGCGGCCTTCGGCTTCAACGTCAGCGGCACCGCGGCCCCGGCCAACTGCAAGATCAACGGCAGCCCCTGTGACGGCGGGTCCACCAACCCGACCACCACCACGACCACGAGCAAGACAACCACGTCGACCTCGACCACTGCGCCGACCACCACCAGCGGCCCGCCGCCCGCCGGGAACAAGCTGCTGGTCGGCTACCTGCACTCGAGCTTCGCCAACGGCTCCGGCTACATCCGGATGGCCGACGTGCCCGACGAGTGGGACATCATCCAGCTCGCCTTCGCCGAGCCGACCTCGGTGACCTCCGGCGACCTGCGTTTCCGGCTCTGCCCGGCGGCCGAGTGCCCGAACGTGGAGTCCGAGGCCGAGTTCATCGCCGCGATCAAGGCCAAGCAGGCCAAGGGCAAGAAGGTGCTGATCTCCATCGGCGGCCAGAACGGCCAGGTCCAGCTGACCACCACCGCGGCGCGGGATGCCTTCGTCAGCTCGGTCAGCGCGATCATCGACCGGTACGGCCTCAACGGCCTGGATATCGACTTCGAGGGCCACTCGCTCTACCTGGACTCCGGTGACACCGACTTCAAGGCGCCGAAGACCTCGGTGGTGGTCAACCTGATCTCCGCGCTGAAGACGCTGAAAGCCAAGTACGGCAGCGGTTTCCAGCTGACCATGGCGCCGGAGACCTTCTTCGTGCAGCTCGGCTACCAGTTCTACGGCGGCAGCGGCGGCGCGGACAACCGGGCGGGCTCCTACCTGCCGGTGATCTACGCGATGCGGAACGACCTCACCCTGCTGCACGTCCAGCAGTACAACTCCGGGCCGATCATGGGCCTGGACAACCAGTGGAAGCAGATGCCCAGCGTGGACTTCCACGTGGCCATGGGCGACATGGTGCTCGGCGGCTTCCCGGTCAAGGGCGATCCGAACAACTACTTCCCCGCCCTGCGCCAGGACCAGGTCGCGCTCGGCCTGCCGGCCAGCCCCAACGCGGGCAACGGGCACACCTCGGTGGCCGCGGTGCACAAGGTGCTGGACTGCCTGATGAAGGGCGCCGGCTGCGAGTCCTACAAACCCAGGGCGAAGTACCCCAGCTTGCGCGGCCTGATGACCTGGTCGATCAACTGGGACCGGTTCAACAACGCCGAGTTCAGCAAGAACCACCGGGCCTATCTGGACCGCTAGCCCGCGTCGAAGGCGGCCAGCAGGCGCTTGGGCGCGGTCGTCCGCCAGGCCTCGGTGAGCAGTTCGCGCAGCTCATCGGGCTCGACGGTGGCCAACTGGATCACCACCATGCTCCAGTTCCGGTAGTGCGGCGGCACGCTGAAGGTGTCCGGATCCCCGGCCACCAAGGCGTGCCGCTCGTCCTCGGCCACCTTGACCGCCACTTCCACCCCATCGGGCGACATGGAGGCGAAGATCTTGTCCTTCACCCGGAAACAGGCGCGCCCCCAGGCCGGTCGCTCGTGCGCCTCGGGCAGCGCCAGTGCCAGGGCGTGCAGCTCCTCCGGTGTGACCATGCGCCGAACCTAACCCGCCGCACCGACAGTGTCCGGAGTCACCGCCCTGCACGCCATCCGGCGGTGGCCGAGGATGGGCCTGATCTGGTTGAAATGAGTATCGCCCCGTCACCGCGCACAGCCGACTGGAGTGATGACGCATGGCGACGTTCGTGCTGGTCCCGGACACCGGATCCAAGCCGGGCGACTGGTCCGAGCTGGTGGCGGCCCTGGAGGGCCGGGGCGATGTCTGCCTGCTGGTCGACCTGGCCGCCGACCGCGACCAGCCCCAGCTCTGCGCGGACCGGATCGCCTGGGCCGCCCAGCGCTCCCGCACCACACCGGTCCTGGTCGTCCACGGCGACGCCGCGGCCCACGTGCCTGCCGCGCTGACCAGGTTCCGCTTCGCCCACGTGGTGCACCTGAGCGAAGACCCGAAGCCGGACCTGGCCGCACACCTAGCCCGCCAAGCCCGAAAAGCACACGCGACAAGACACGCGGCAAGGCACGCGGAGCCTGTGGGGGTTCGGGGGCCAGCCCCCGAGTGGGGCCTGGGGGCTCCGCCCCCAGTGTGATGGCGAAGCAAAAGGCGAGTGCTCCACGAGCACTCGCCTTCGATTGCTGAGCGGATGACGAGACTCGAACTCGCGACCCTCACCTTGGCAAGGTGATGCGCTACCAACTGCGCTACATCCGCACGCTCTCCGGACCATGGTCCCGATCGCTGGGAAGAACATTACATGGACGGCCAAGCGGGTTTCGCAGGGGGGTCGGTCTGGTGAACAGGCTGGTCACTGGCTGCGCTGGGTCTCACCCGGGTGGACCACAACGATCATGACCCGGCAGAATCTCCAGGGTGACAGCCAGGGGTCGGGTGCGACCGAGCGGTAGCTTCCAGACATTGATTTTCACCCTCGAGGCCCATCGTCGAACCGGTACCGTGGACCCACGCTCAGTGAGCGGTCGTGGCGTCCGTGTGACCGACGCCCGCGGCTGAGGAGGAACGGATGACGCGGTTGGTACGGGGTGCGGACGGCCGGAAGTGGACCGTGCGCACCAACGTCGAGTGGTCCAGCCCGGCGGGCATGGACGAGTTCGAGCACGACGTGAGCGGTGGCCACGGCGCCGCGGTGCTGATGGCCACGCTGATGGTGGTGCTCACCGCGGTATTGATCATCTGGACCCCGGCCGCGGTGATCATTCCGCCCTGGCTGATCCTGGCCCTCGCGCTGGTCTTCCTGTTCTTCCCGCTGCGCTGGGTGGTGCGCCGGCCGTGGACGGTGGTCGCGGAGACCCCCGGTGAGCTGGACGACGCCGGGCCGGAGCGCTGGGTCGGCAACGTGCGCGGCTACCTGAGCATGCGCCAGGAGGCGATCAAGGTGGCCAGGGACATCGAGGTCTACTCCTCGCCTGCCTTCGACGGCCCGCTGCAGCCGGTGGACTGACGTAGTCTGGCCGGGTGCCCGAACTGCCCGAGGTGGAGGCGCTGGCCCACCACCTGCGTGAGCACGCCGTCGGACGCACGGTGACCAGGATCGACCTGGCCTCGATGACCGTGCTGAAGACGGTCGCGCCGCAGCCGACCGACCTCTACGGCCGGGCGGTGACCGGCGCGTCCCGCTTCGGCAAGTTTCTCTCCCTCGACTGCGGTGACCTGCACCTGGTCACCCACCTGTCCAGGGCGGGCTGGCTGCGCTGGTCCGATGAGCTCAGCGCCATCCCGCCCAGGC
Source organism: Crossiella sp. NPDC003009 (assembly GCF_053591555.1). Classification (NCBI taxonomy): domain Bacteria; kingdom Bacillati; phylum Actinomycetota; class Actinomycetes; order Pseudonocardiales; family Pseudonocardiaceae; genus Crossiella; species Crossiella sp. NPDC003009. The sequence continues at coordinate 9,170 of NZ_JBSFUA010000019.1, forward strand.
CGGGCAAGGGGCCGCTCGCGCTGCGGGTGCACCTGGGGCCGCCGGGCAAGTCCCCCGGTTTCGACCTCACCGAGGCGGGCACGCAGAAGCGGCTCGCCGTCTACGTGGTGGCCGATCCCGCGCAGGTGCCCGGCATCGCCAGGCTCGGGCCGGACGCGCTCGCGCTGAGCCGTCCCGAACTGGCCGAGCTGCTGGCCGGGCGGGGCGAGCGGATCAAGACCACGCTGACCGACCAGACCGTGCTCGCCGGAATCGGCAACGCCTACTCCGACGAGGTGCTGCACGCGGCCAGGCTCTCCCCGTACGCCACCACCGGGCGGCTCGATGAGGAGGCGGTGGACCGGCTGTTCGCCGCGATGCGGGAGATCCTCACCGAGGCGGTGCAGCGCTCGGTCGGCCAGGCCGCGGCCCGGCTCAAGGGCGAGAAGCGGGCCGGGCTGCGGGTGCACGCGCGCACCGGACTGCCCTGCCCGGTGTGCGGGGACACCGTGCGCGAGGTGTCCTTCGCGGACAAGTCCATGCAGTACTGCCCGACCTGCCAGACCGGCGGCAAGCCGCTGGCCGACCGGCGGATGTCCCGGCTGCTGAAGTAGCTCAGCCCGAGACGATCAGGACCTCCAGGGTGCGCGGGCCGTGCACGCCCTCCACCCGGTCCAGCTCGATGTCGCTGGTCGCGGACGGGCCGCTGATGAAGGTCAGCGGGCGCACCGGGTCCAGCCTGGCCAGCGCCTCCGGCACGGTGGCCGCGACCTGGTCGGCCCGCACCACGCACAGGTGGTAGTCCGGCAGCAGGGTCAGCGCCCGCCTGCCCTGGGCCACGCCGGCGTCCAGCACGATGGTGCCGGTCTCCGCGATGGCCACCGCGCAGCCGGTGAGCACGCCGTCGCAGCCGTCCAGGGTCTCGATGGACAGCGGCGGGTGGTCCACCAGCCAGGTCAGGTCCTCGTTGAGCCAGTCCGCGGGCACGTCGGCGGGCACCGCGATCCGCTGCGCGCCGCGGGCGTCCAGCAGCGCGTCGATCCACACGCCCAGCCGGTCCTCGGTCACCCGGTGCACCACGGCCCGGTAGTCCGCGACCCGCTCGGCCAGCACCTCCACCACGTCACCGAGGTCCCTGGCGCGGTCGTAGTCGCGCGGCACCGGCGCCGGGCTGGGCCTGCCACTGAGCGCGGTGCGGATGCGGGTCAGCATCACCGCGCGGGCCTCACTGCTCACCGCGGTTCCTCCTCCACCAGCTGCGGAACGACTCGGCAGGCGGCACCGGCACGTCGCGGACCTCGGTCCACTTCGAGCCCGGCCAGGGCAGCCGGGTGATCCGGCCGTCGCGGCCGAGGAACCGGGCCAGCGTGCCCGCCCGCTGCGCCCGCTCGAAGCGTTTGGCGTCGGCCATCACCCAGGCCAGCGCGCGCATGGCCAGCGCCTCGGGGGCCAGCTTGCCCTTGTCCTCGACCACCCGGGCCCGCAGGTGGGTGAGCACCTCCGGGATGTTGATCGACACCGGGCAGACCTCGTAGCAGGCCCCGCACAGCGAGGAGGCGAACGGCAGCGAGGCGGCCTGCTTGTCCGCCGGGTTGTTGACCAGCTGCGGGGTCAGGATCGCGCCGATCGGGCCGGGGTAGACCGAGCCGTAGGCCTCGCCGCCGGTGCGCTCGTACACCGGGCACACGTTCAGGCAGGCCGAGCAGCGGATGCAGCGCAGCGACTGGCGGCCCACCTCGTCGGCCAGGGTCGCGGTGCGGCCGTTGTCCAGCAGGATCAGGTGGAACGCCTGCGGCCCGTCGCCGGGGGTCACGCCGGTCCACACCGAGGTGTAGGGGTTCATCCGCTCCGCGGTAGAGGAGCGCGGCAGCAGCTGGAGGAAGACCTCCAGGTCCGGCCAGCTGGGCACCAGCTTCTCGATGCCCATCACGGTGATCAGGGTCTCCGGCAGGGTCAGGCACATCCGGCCGTTGCCCTCGGACTCCACCACCACGATCGACCCGGTCTCGGCCACGCCGAAGTTGGCGCCGGAGATCGCCACCTTGGCGGAGAGGAACTTCCGCCGCAGGTGCCGCCGGGCCGCCTCGGCCAGCGCGCGCGGCTCACTGGTCAGGTCGGCTGGCACGTCCGGCATCGCGCGCTGGAAGATCTCCTTGATCTCCGCGCGGTTGCGGTGGATCGCGGGCACCAGGATGTGCGAGGGCCGGTCCTCGCCGAGCTGCACGATGAGCTCGGCCAGGTCGGTCTCGATCGCGGTGACCCCGCCCTCGGCCAGCGCCTCGTTCAGGCCGATCTCCGCGGTGGCCATGGACTTCACCTTGACCACCTCGGTCTCACCGGTGGCGCGGATCAGCCGCAGCGCGATCGCGTTGGCCTCGGCGGCGTCCCTGGCCCAGTGCACGGTGCCGCCGCGGGCGGTGACCGCCGCCTCCAGCTGGACCAGGTAGGTGTCCAGGTTGGCCAGCACCTCGTCCTTGATCGCGGCGCCCGCGGCGCGCAGCTGCTCCCAGTCCGGCAGCTCGGCCACCGCGGCGGCCCGCTTGCCGCGGATGGTGCTGGTGGCGTTGCGCAGGTTGCGGCGCAGCTGGGTGTTGCCGAGCGCCGCTTTGGCCGCCTTGGGGAAGGCCGGGGTGCCCAGCCAGGTCACCGGGTTGCGGACGACCATGGTTCCTCCTCCGTGCTCGCCAGGATCTCCGCAAGGTGCATCGGGCGCACCCCGCTGCGCAGCCGGGACAACCCGCCGCCGATGTGCATCAGGCAGGAGTTGTCGCCCGCGCACAGCACCTCGGCCGAGGTGCCGATGACGTGGTGCATCTTGTCCGCCAGCATCGCGGTGGAGGTCTCGGCGTTCTTCACCGCGAAGGTGCCGCCGAACCCGCAGCAGGAGCTGGCCTCCGGCAGCTCGACCAGGTCCAGCCCGCGCACCGCGCGCAGCAGCCGCAGCGGTTTCTCGCCGACGCCGAGCATCCGCAGCGAGTGGCAGGTCGGGTGGTAGGTGACCCGGTGCGGGAAGTACGCGCCCACCTCGGTCACGCCGAGCACGTCGACCAGGAACTCGGAGAGCTCGTAGGTGCGCGCGGAGACCGGGGACTCGGTCAGGCCGGGATGGATGTCGCGGACCATGCCGGTGCAGGAGCCGGAGGGAGCGACCACCGCGTCGTAGTCGCCGAAGACCTCGGCGTAGCCGACCGCCATCGGCCGGGCCTGCTTGGCGTAGCCGGTGTTGAAGTGCATCTGGCCGCAGCAGGTCTGCGCCAGCGGGAACTCCACCCGGCAGCCCAGTCTCTCCAGCAGCCGCACGGTCGCCTTGGCGGTCTCCGGGAAGAACGTGTCGGTCAGGCAGGTCGCGAACAACCCGACCCGCATGGCCTCTCCACCTGCTGTGCGCACAGCGGACACCCTGCCCCGGAAAACCTCCGATGTCTACGGTTCATCCTTTTGGTGCCATCTCCGAGAGACAGGATGGTTGCAGATTCAGCGTGTGGGTCCCAGCATGGACGCCGTGGGTGAACTGCTCACTGAGCGATCGGCCATGGCGGTCCTGGCGGGTATCGCCGTTCTCGCCGCCTTTGTCCTGCTGTGCCGGGCACGGCGGGTCAGCACCTCGATGGAGGACGCGACGCTGACCGCCCTGCACCGGGTGACCGATGCTGCCCCGACGCTGCGCGAAGGCCTGTCGGTGCGGTCGGCTGATGAGCTGACCCCGCACCTGAAGGAGATGCTCGGCTGTGTGGCGGTCGCGCTCACCGACGGGGACGGCGAGGTGCTGTCCTGGGCCGGTGAGGCGAACTACCACTACGAGGACCTCCGCCCCACCGTGGAGAAGGCGATCATCCATCGCACCACCGAGACCACCAGTCACGGGATGATGGACTGCGACGTCAACAAGTGCGCGCTGCGGCACGCGATCGTGGCCCCGCTGGAAGTCGACGGGATCATGGTCGGCTCGCTGCTGGTGGCCTCCGCGGTCGGCGGCCGCAGGCTGTCGCGGGCGGCCGAGGTGGGTTCGCGCTACATCACCACGCACCTGGAGCTGGCCGAGCTGGAGGAGTCCCGCTCCCGGCTGGCCATCGCCGAGGTCCGCGCCCTGCGTGCGCAGATCTCCCCGCACTTCCTGTACAACGCGCTGACCACGATCTCCTCGCTGGTCCGCACCGACCAGGAACAGGCGCGGGACCTGCTGCTCGACTTCGCCGACTTCACCCGCTACTCCTTCCGCACGGCCGGGGAGTTCACCACCCTCGGCGAGGAGCTGCACAACGTCGAGCGCTACCTGACCCTGGAGCGGGCCCGCTACGGCGACGCGCTCAACGCGCAGGTGCGCATCGCGCCCGAGGTGCTCTCCGTCGCGGTGCCGTTCCTGACCCTGCAACCGCTGGTGGAGAACGCGGTCCGGCACGGCCTGGCGAACAAGCCGGGCGGCGGCACGGTCACCGTGGTGGCCGCGGACAACGGGGCCGAGGCCACCATCAGCGTGGAGGACGACGGGGTCGGCATGGACCCCGAGCGGCTGTCCCAGGACCTGAACTCGCACTTCACCGGCGCGCACGTGGGCATCAACAACATCGACCACCGGCTGCGCTCCTTCTTCGGCAACGACTACGGCCTGGTGGTGGAGACCAACCTGGGCGCGGGCACGAAGATCAGCATGCGGGTCCCGAAGTTCACCGCTGGCGTGCACGCGCCGCCGCCGACCTGGCCGGATGCGGTGGGGCGCAAGCAGGAGGAAGCGCACCAGCCCACCGGCTGAGCGGGCAGCGGCGCGGAATTTCCGTACCCTCGCAGGCATGAACGTCGCCGAGCGGTTGGCCAAGAAACTGCCCATGATCGGCGAGCGTGTCGACCGCTCGCCCGTCGTCGCCGTGGTCCGGCTGCACGGCGTGATCAGCCCGACGCCGTCGCCACTGGCCAGGAACACGATCAACATCAACACCATGGAGTCCGCGCTCAGCCGCGCCTTCGGCCACGACCGGCTAGTCGCGGTGGCGCTGGCGATCAACTCACCCGGCGGCGCGCCCACCCAGTCCGCGCTGGTGGCCGACCGGATCCGGGAGCTGGCCGCGACCAAGAAGGTGCCGGTGCTGGCCTTCTGCGAGGACGTGGCGGCCTCCGGCGGCTACTGGCTGGTCTGCGCGGGCGATGAGATCTACGCGCACAGCACCTCGCTGGTCGGCTCGATCGGCGTGGTCAGCTCCAGCTTCGGCCTCAACGGGCTGCTGGAGCGCATCGGCGTGGAGCGCCGGGTGCACACCGCGGGTGAGAACAAGGTCCGCCTTGACCCGTTCCGCCCGGAGAAGCCGGAGGACGTGGTCTGGCTCAAGGGTTTGCAGTCCCGGCTGCACGAGCGCTTCGGCGAGTGGGTCACCCAGCGGCGCGGGGCGAAGCTGACCGGCGGCCCGGAGGAGCTGTTCACCGGCGAGATCTGGCTCGGCGACCAGGCCGCCGAGCTCGGCCTGGTGGACGGCATCGGCACCCTGCGCGGGGTGGTCAAGAAGCGCTGGCCGGATGCGGAGATCGTGGTCTCCGAACCGCGCCGCCCGCTGCTGGCCAGGCTGGGCCTCGGCGGCGCGGCCATCGAGGCGCTGGAACACCGGGCGATGTGGTCGCGCTTCGGACTGTGAGCCGCGTTGTGCAGTCCTGCCGATTCAACGCACACAATGCCGCACAACATCATTCCCGCTGATTTTCCGTAGCCTGCGAAAAGCAGGACAACTGGGGAGAGCGGGGACGATGAATACTGCGCTGAAGAGGAAACTGTCCAGGTCACGGGTTCACCTGACCGATAGGGAGTTCTATTTCCCGACCGTCTACGCGGGTGCGGCCGGCGAGACGGTGATGCGGAACGGGGCAATGGCCGCGCCGGCCCGCTGCCACAACTTCACCTCGTCGAACTACCTCGGCCTCGGCCAGCGCCCCGAGGTCGCGGCGGCGGTGACCGAGGCGGTGGGCCGGTACGGGCTGGGGGCGAACAGCTCGCCCGCGCTGGCCGGGCACTTCGACGTGCACGAGGAGCTGAGCCAGGAGCTGGCCGAGCTGCACGGCACCGAGGCCGCGATGCTCTACAACAGCGGGTTCGCCGCCAACCTCGGCGCGCTGGCCGCGCTGGCGGGCAAGGGCGACCTGATCGTGCTGGACGCGGCCGCGCACGGCAGCCTGGTCTTCGGCGCCAAGTCCTCCGGCGCCGAGCTGCGCTACTACCCGCACCGGGACCACGCGGCGCTGGCCGCGCTGCTGGCCGAGCACGCCAAGCCCGGCCGGACCACGCTGGTGGGCATCGTCGGGGTCTACAGCATGGCCGGTGAGGTGGAGGACGTCGCCGCGGTGGCCAGGATCGCCCGCGAGCACGGCGCGGTCACCCTGCTCGACGACGCGCACGGCCTCGGCGTGATCGGCGCGCGCGGCACCGGCAGCATGGAGCACCACGGCCTGCCGCACGACGCGGTGGACATCCACATGGGCACGCTGAGCAAGTCGCTGGCCGCCGCGGGCGGCTACCTGGCCGGCTCGCACGAGCTGATCGACTACCTGCGCTTCCACGCGATGTCGCACCTGCTGACCGCGAGCATCCCGCCCGCGGTGGCGGCGGGCTGCCTGGCCGCGTTGCGCATCCTGCGCGCCGAGGGGCACGTGCTGAGCCCCCGGCTGCGGGACCGGGCGCGGTTCTTCCGCGAGCGGCTGCGGGAGCACGGGCTGGACGCGCGCGGCGCGACCGCGGTGGTGCCGGTGCACCTGCGCACCGAGAACCTGGTGATCCCGGTCAACGAGCTGGTGCTCTCCCGGGGAGTTTTCCTGAGTCCGGTGATGTTCCCGGGGGTGCCGATCGGCCAAGGCAGGTTGCGGTTCACCATTTCCGCGGTGCACGAGGAAGAAACTCTGGCGCGGGTGGCGAAAATCCTCACCGAGTCCGTGCGGGAGATCGAGGCGACCGCGCGACAGGCGGGCTGAGGTCAATGGGGACCGCCCGGACCGCGGCCACTCCGGTCCGGGCGGCGACGGTCCGGCCTGCGGCGTTGAAGTCGGAGTTTGATCACTGTGGGTGATAGTGTCGGCCCGAACAGATGACCTGAGTGGGTCGATCTTTCCCACGAGGCGTCACCACGCATTGACTCGGTCGTTCAAGCCAAGTAATAGCTGAGCGATCAACAGCGTCACCCCGTTGGCGGGTGGCTCGCTCGTGGACAGTCGGCACCACGTATCGGCAGGATTGACCTCATCGTGAGTACGAACGGCAGCCCCCCCGGGCTCATCGTCATGGCGGTCGACGATGAGCCCAAGAACCTGGACGAGTTGTGTTACCTGCTGCGGCAGAACCCCAGGGTGCGGCGCGTCCTGGAGGCCTCGGACGCGCTGGAAGCGCTGCGGATCATCCGCGGCCAGGATCCGGAGCTCCAGCAGCGGATCGCCGCCGGGCTGCCCGCGGTGGACGCGGTCTTCGCCGACATCCAGATGCCCGGCCTGTCCGGGGTGGAGATGGCCACCGTGATCACCGGGCTGAAGGACGCGCCCGCGCTGGTCTTCGTCACCGGCCACGGTGACCACGCGCTGGCCGCCTACAACCTCGGCGCGCTGGACTACATCAGCAAACCGCCCAACCCGGAGCGGCTGGAGCGGGTGCTGCGGCTGATCGAGCGCACCTCGATGGCCACCGTGGCCGCGCCCGCGGAGGAGCCGGTCGACGAGGAGGTCATCCCGGTCGAGCTGGCGGGCACCACCAAGCTGATCCCGCGCGCCGCGGTGCGCTACGTGGAGGCCCAGGGCGACTATGCCCGCCTGCACACCGCGGAGGGCAGCCACCTGGTGCGGATTCCGCTGGCACAGCTGGAGGAACGCTGGGGTGACGCAGGCTTCGTCCGCATCCACCGCTCCTACCTGGTGGCGATGGGGCTGATCACCGAGCTGAAGATGGCCACCTCCGGCTACACCGTGCGGGTGGGCAGCGGCGAGGACGCGGTCGAGCTGCCGGTCAGCCGCAGGCACACCAGGGAGCTCAAGGACCGGCTGGTGCGCTCGCCGAAGAACAACTGGGGCCACCGGTGAGCCAGCCCGGCCCGCCGGAGGACTCGGCCGCCGAACAGGAGGCCGAGCGCAGGCGGCGCCGGGTCAAGGTGGTGCTGGCCGAGCGGCGGGGCGCGCGCAAGGTGGTGCGCACCATGGTGCACATCGAGCAGCAGACCCAGATCGGCGAGCAGGTGGTGCGGGTGCTGATCCGCAAGCAGCTGGTCGTCGCGGTCACCCTCGCGGTGATCACCGCGGTGGTGCTGGGTAGCCTGCCGGTGCTCTTCGCGCTGTTCCCGGAGGTGGCCGCGGCCACCCTGTTCGGCGTCCGGCTGCCCTGGCTGCTGCTCGGCGCGGCCGCCTATCCGCTGCTGATCGGTGTGGGCGCGCTGTACAACCGCGTGGTCGAGCGCAACGAGAAGGACTTCATCGACATGGTCGAGAACTAGGAGCCCCGGGAGTTGGGGCTCAACGAGTGGTCGCTCGTCGGCGTGGTGCTGGCCGTGCTGGCCACCCTCGCCCTGGGCTTCGTCGCCTCCTGGCGCTCCAAGACCACCTCGGACTTCCTCGTCGCCTCCCGGGGGGTCAAGGCCAGCAACAACGCGGCCGCGATCTCCGGTGAGTACCTCTCCGCCGCCTCCTTCCTCGGCGTGGCCAGCCTGGTGTTCCGGGACGGTCCGGACGCGCTCTGGTACCCGGTGGGCTTCACCGCCGGTTATCTCTCCCTGCTGCTGTTCGTAGCCGCCCCGCTGCGCCGTTCGGGCGCCTACACCGTGCCCGACTTCGCCGAGGCCCGGCTGGGCTCGACGCACCTGCGCAGGCTGTCCACCTGGGTGGTGATGCTGATCGGCTGGCTCTACCTGGTGCCGCAGTTCCAGGGCGCCGGGCTGACCTTCTCCACGGTGACCCACCTGCCTGCCTGGATCGGCGTGGCCGGGGTGGCCGTGGTGGTGGTGGTCAACGTGGTCGGCGGCGGCATGCGCGCGATCACCATGGTGCAGGCATTCCAGTACTACCTGAAGCTGGTCGCCATCTCGCTGCCGGCGTTCCTGCTGGTCATCGTGTTCATCAACGACCAGCGGCCGCAGCGGGCGCTGAACGAGCCGCTGCCGCCGGCCTTTCCCAGCGACACCACGGTCACCGTGGAGACGCCGGTGCGGATCCAGGTGGGCGAGACGATCAAGTTGAACGCCTTCGGCCGGGTCGACGGCCAGCCCGTCAACGGCGAGGCGCTGTGGGCGGCGGGCACCAGCTACGACATCGGCGCGAAGACCAGGCTGGAGTTTCGGGCGGGCACCGCGGTGCCGGTGGTCAAGGGCTCGCCGGTGCGCAACGAGGACTGGCTGCGGCCGCAGCAGGCCGACGGCAACGGGATGAGCCTGTTCAAGATCTACTCGCTGATCTTCGCGACCTTCCTCGGCACCATGGGCCTGCCGCACATCCTGGTCCGCTTCTACACCAACCCCGATGGCAGGGCGGCCCGCCGGACCACGCTGTACGTGCTGATCCTGCTCGGCCTGTTCTACCTGTTCCCGACCATCCTGGGCGCGCTGTCCCGGCTGTACGTGCCGCAGCTGCTGGTCACCGGCAAGACCGACGCGGCGATCCTGTTGCTGCCCACCGCGATGCTGGACAACTGGCTGGGCAAGGTGCTGGCCGCGCTGGTCGCGGCAGGCGCCTTCGCCGCGTTCCTGTCCACCGCCTCCGGGCTGGTGGTCAGCGTGGCCGGGGTGCTGTTCACCGACGTGATGACCGGGCGGTTCAAGGACTTCCGGCTGGCCGCGCTGCTGGCCGGGGCGCTGCCGCTGGGCATGGCGCTGATGGCCGCCTCGCTGGATGTCTCGCAGGCGGTGAGCCTGGCGCTGGCCACCGCCGCGTCCACCTTCTGCCCGCTGCTGGTGCTCGGCATCTGGTGGCGCGGGCTGACCTCGGTCGGCGCGGCCGCCGGCATGATCGCCGGGGGCGGGCTGACCCTGCTGACCACGATCCTGAACTTCGTCAGCGCCAGCACCGGCGGCTGGGCCGCGGTGCCGCTGCTGCAACAGCCTGCCGCGGTGACCGTGCCGGTGGCGTTCGTGACCATGGTGGTGGTCAGCAAGCTGTCCAGGCGGCGGATACCGCCGGACGTCTCGCAGATCATGCTGCGGCTGCACGCGCCCGACCGGCTGGGCTTCACCAAGGACCGGGAAGTCCAGAAGTACGGGACGCCGGAGGAGAAGGCCCGCGAGTCGACTGGTCGTCACCGAGGTTGAAACCCCCGCCACGGAGGAGTGACAGCCTGTCACCTGTTCGGATGACATCCCACCGTCGAGCCACTTAACGTGCAATCACTACCGCTTATCGCCTAACCCGACTGTTGGTCGCAGTTCCTCGTTCGAGCCTTGGTCGAGTGACCTGGGTCTCTACTAACGTCCCGAGCCAACACCCTCAGCGAGGAGGCCGGATCGTGAGCATCACCGAGCGGCCGCAGACGGGCGGAGCGCCAGACCCGGAAGTCTGGAGCGCTGTCCAGTCCGGCCCTGAATTCACCGAACTGCGCAGGCGGCTACGCAGGTTCGTGTTCCCGATGACCGTGCTGTTCCTCAGCTGGTACCTGGTGTACGTGCTGCTGGCCGACTACGCGCACGGGTTCATGAGCACCAAGCTGGCCGGCAACATCACCGTCGGCCTCGTGCTGGGCCTGCTCCAGTTCGTGTCCACCTTCCTGATCACCACCCTCTACGTCCGGCACGCCAACAAGCACCTGGACCCGGCGGCCGAGCGGATCAGGGAACAGATCGAAGGGGGCGACAAGTGAGCGCGCCGACAGCGGTACTGGCCCAGAGCCTGGCCACGGGCTCGCCCGTGCTCAACATCAGCATCTTCGCCGGGTTCGTGGTGATCACGCTGATCGTGGTGTTCCGGGCGAGCAAGAACACCAAGTCCGCCGCGGACTACTACGCCGCGGGGCGGGCCTTCACCGGGCCGCAGAACGGCATCGCGATCGCCGGTGACTACCTCTCCGCCGCCTCCTTCCTCGGCATCGCGGGCGCCATCGCGATCTACGGCTACGACGGCTTCCTGTACTCCATCGGCTTCCTGGTGGCCTGGCTGGTGGCGCTGCTGCTGGTCGCCGAGCTGCTGCGCAACACCGGCAAGTACACGATGGCCGACGTGCTCAGCTTCCGGATGAAGCAGAAACCGGTGCGCACCGCGGCCGCGCTGTCCACGCTGGCGGTGTCCTTCTTCTACCTGCTGGCGCAGATGGCCGGCGCGGGCGGACTGGTCGCGCTGCTGCTGGGCATCAGCGACAGCTGGGGCCAGGCCATCGTGATCGCCATCGTGGGCGCGCTGATGATCCTGTACGTGCTGATCGGCGGCATGAAGGGCACCACCTGGGTGCAGATCATCAAGGCGGTGCTGCTGATCGTCGGCGCCGGCGTGATGACCCTGTGGGTGCTGGGCATGTACGGCTTCAACCTCTCCGCGCTGCTCGGCGCGGCGGTGGAGAACAGCCCCAAGGTCGGCGAGAAGCTGCTCGGCCCCGGCCTGCAGTACGGCAAGAGCGGGCTGACCCAGCTCGACTTCGTCTCCCTCGGCCTGGCCCTGGTGCTGGGCACTGCGGGCCTGCCGCACATCCTGATGCGCTTCTACACCGTGCCCACGGCCAAGGAGGCCCGCCGCTCGGTGGTCTGGTCGATCTGGCTGATCGGCATCTTCTACCTGTTCACCCTGGTGCTGGGCTACGGCGCGGCCGCGCTGGTCGGACCGGACCGGATTCTGGCGGCGCCGGGCAAGGCGAACTCGGCGGCCCCGCTGCTGGCCTTCGAGATCGGCGGCACGCTGCTGCTCGGCTTCATCGCCGCGGTCGCCTTCGCCACCATCCTGGCGGTGGTGGCCGGGCTGACCATCACGGCCTCGGCCTCCTTCGCGCACGACATCTACGCGAACGTGATCAAGAACGGCCAGGTGGACGACAAGAACGCCGAGGTCAAGGTGGCCAGGCGGACCGCGGTGGTGATCGGCATCGTGTCGATCCTCGGCGGCATCCTGGCCAACGGGCAGAACATCGCCTTCCTGGTCGCGCTGGCCTTCGCGGTGGCGGCCTCGGCGAACCTGCCGACCATCCTGTACTCGCTGTTCTGGAAGCGGTTCAACACCACCGGCGCGCTGTGGAGCATCTACGGCGGCCTCGGCAGCACGGTGTTGCTGATCGCGTTCTCGCCGGTGGTCTCCGGCCGGTCCAACTCGATGATCACCGGGGTGGACTTCCACCTGTTCCCGTTGGACAACCCCGGCATCGTCTCCATCCCGCTGGCGTTCCTGCTCGGCTACCTGGGCACGGTCCTCAGCAAGGACCCCGGCAACGACGCCAAGTACGCCGAGATGGAGGTCCGCGCGCTCACCGGCGCGGGCGCCGAGAAGGCCACCCAGCACTGAGAAGTCGATCTACAAGAAAGCGGTCTCCCCAGGTGGGAGGCCGCTTTTCTTGTGTCACAGACTTTGTGACATTTCGTGACAGGAACTGCACAGACTTCCAGCGGGTCGCGGTGCAACCCTTGGTTCCTCCCCGGCGTATTAGGCAGCAGACCGGGTAGTTCACGAGGAGGCAGGAGCTTGGCGCGACGCGATGACGGCTTCGCCGAGTTCTTCGCCGCTCGGTTCGACGCGGCGCGGCGGATCGGGTACGCGCTGTGCGCGAACTGGTCGGAGGCCGAGGAACTGGCGCAGACCGCGTTCGTGCGGGTCTACGCCCGCTGGCCCAAGGTGCACCGGGAAACCGCGGACGCCTACCTGCGCACCGTGCTCACCAGGGCCTTCCTGGACACCAAGCGGCGGGGCAGGGCGCGCGAGCACGCGGTGGCCGAGGTGCCGGACCAGCCGGTGGAGGCCGACCACGGCGCGGCCGAGGAGCGCGCGGCGCTCACCGCCGCCCTGCAACAGGTGCCGCCCCGCCAGCGCGCGGTGCTGGTGCTCCGGTTCATCCAGGACCTCTCGGTCGAGCAGGTGGCCGAGGCGCTGGGCTGCACCACCGGCACCGTGAAGAGCCAGACCGCACGTGGACTGCAGACGCTGCGGGCCGCCTACCATGCCGCCAACGGCACGGACGGGGCGCCCGGATCAGGCCAGACCCCGCCGCCATTGTTGTCGGCAGGGCGCTGAATGGGAGGTACGGAGGCGGTGAACGAGATGTGGCACGACGAGCAGGACGTGCGCAACGCACTCCAGCGGGTCGTGGACACACCCGCGCCCGCGGTACGCACGGACTTGGCCGAGGTCGTCCGCCGCGGCCGGCGCCGCGTGCTGGTCACCCGGATCAGCGCGGTGGCCGCCTCGGTGGCCGCCGTCGGCGTCATCGGCCTCGGCGCCACCGCGATCTCCGGCAACCTGTTCACCGGCGACCCCACCGCGCTGCCGCCCGCGGCCACCAGCGCCCCGGTCACCACCAGCAAGCAGTCCGAGCTCGACCTGCCGGGCTGGACCCAGCTGGAGGCCCCGGTCCGGACCAGCCTGCCGGAGGCGAGCAGCACCACCGCGCTCAAGCCGCCGGTGCAGTTCTGCCCGTCACCGCAGCTGCCGGACCCGGTCGGGCGGGCGATCCTGCCGGAGCAGCGCTACCTGCCTGCCTTCGTCGACGCGGTCAGCGGGGCCAGCGGCGAGCGGGCCGCGGTCGCGTTCAAGAACTACGTCAACGCCAACCGGGGCCACCTGGTGGTCAACGTGGGCGGCAAGAAGGTCCCCGGCACCGTGCGGCTGGAGGCGGGGCGCTTCGGCGGCTCGGCCGAGCTGGCCGCGGAGTCCTACCGGTACAGCAGCGGGCTCGGCTGCCAGGAGCCGCTGCGGCGGGTCCGGCCGGACGGCGCGATCCTGCAGCTGTACCCGGACACGGACTACGGCGGCAAGCACCCCACCCGCCGGATCGGTGTGTACACCCCGAGCGGCCGCTTCTACAACGTCACCGCCACCACCGGCACCACCACCGACGACGGCAGCCCGATCCCGCCGGCCGGGCCCGCCGGTTTCGAGGAGCTGCCGCTGAGCCAGGAGCAGCTGGCCAAGGTCGCCGAGGCCATGGCCGACCTCGGCTGAGTTCACGCTGCCGCCACACCGGGACATGGGAGTATCGCGGGGTGAACCCGTCTCAGGTGCCGGCCGTGGCAGCGCACGAGGTCCCGCAGGACGCCTACCTGCTCGACGTCCGCGAGGACGACGAGTGGAGCGCAGGGCACGCCGAGGGCGCCAAGCACATCCCCATGGGTCAGCTGGTGGAACGACTCGACGAGCTGCCCAATGACGGGCTGGTGCACGTGGTCTGCCGCAGCGGCGGCCGCTCCGCCAGGGTTACCGCCTACCTCAACCAGAACGGCTGGGACGCGGTCAACGTCGACGGCGGCATGCAGCACTGGCAGGCCGCCGGCCGTCCGCTGGTCGGCGAGTCCGGCGCCGAGCCGACGGTGATCTGAGGCCATGCAGCCGATGCAGCCGATGCGGGTGGACTGGGTCGCCAGTCCACCGGTTCCGCTGCGCCCGTACCGCCCGCGCAGGCCGGAGCCGCACTACTCCGGCCCGCCCGCCTACCCGGCCCCGCCACGCTGGGGCTTCCCCGCGCTGACCTGGCGCTGGCCGACCGCGGTGCCCGGCGCGGACAAGCCGGTGGCCCAGCCGGTGGACCGGATGCGCGCGCTGGCCGGCAGCGCGTTGCCGCTGCTCTGGATCACCGGCGCGGCCGCCGCGCTCACCGCCTTGGCCGAGCTGCTGCGCTACATCCTGCTGCTGGTAAGCCGGAACGCGGTGCTGCCAGCCGGCCTGCTGCACACCTCGGACGCGCTGGTGGTCACCGGCGGCGTGATCACCCCGGTCAGCGCCGCGCTGGCCGCACTGGTCGGCATCCTGTGGCTGTTGCGCGCCCGCCAGGTAGCCGGCGAGCTCACCGGCACCCGCCCGGACCGGCCGAACTGGCAGGTCGTGGCCGGCCTGCTGATCCCGGGCGTCAACCTGCTGCTGCCCGGCGCCACCCTGGCCGAGCTCGAGCACACCATCCTGGACAAGCCGCCCGCCGAGCGGCCCAAGCCCTCCCGCGAGCTGTCCCAGTGGTGGCTCATCTGGGCGGCCAGCCTGCTGGTCTCCGGCACCACCCTGCTCTGGTCGCTGCGCACCGGCGTGCAGGCCCAGGCCGACGGCGTGCTCTGGCACCTGGCGGCCGACGCCCTGCTCGCGCTGGTGGCCATCCGCTCGGCCCGGCTGCTCAAGCGCTACAACGCGCTGCTGGCTCCGGTGAACCCGGCGACGGTGCAGCGCTTCGAGCTGATCAGCGTGCGTGGCGCTGAACTCCCGCAGCTGCCCCGCAAAGAACGCCCCAAGGACGCGGCCCGCTAGGCCGTCACCGGCAGGGTGCGCAGGCCGCGGATCACGAACTCCGCGCGGCGTTCCGGTTCGGCTGCCAGCTTCAAGTTGGGCAGTCGTCTGCGCAGCGCGTCCAAGATCGCGGTGACCTCCACCCTGGCCAGTGGCGCGCCCAGGCAGTAGTGGATGCCTGCGCCGAAGCCCAGGTGCGGGTTGGGGGAGCGGCCCAGGTCGAGGCGGTCCGGGTCGGTGAAGACCTCGGGGTCGCGGGCGGCGGCGCCGAGCAGGGCGGCGATCTTGTCGCCGGGCTGGAGGCGGTAGCCGGCGATCTCCACCTCGGCGGTGGCGGTGCGCTCGAACAGCTGCAGCGGGGAGTCGTAGCGGATGAGCTCCTCGGCCGCGCTGGGCAGCAGCTCGGGTTCGGCGACCAGGCGGTCCCACTGGTCCCGGTGGCGCATCAGGGCCAGCACGCCGTTGCCGACCACGTTCACGGTGGCCTCGTGCCCGGCCATCAGCAGCAGCACCGCGGTGGCCACCAGCTCGTCGGAGGTCAGCCGCTCGCCGTCGGTGTCGGCCACCGAGACCAGGTCGCTGACCAGGTCCTCGCCCGGGTTGGCCCGGCGGTGCCCGATCAGCTCGCGCAGGTAGCCGACGAACTCCGCCGACGCCTGCTCCGCGGCCTGACGGCGATCCTCGGCCAGGCCGTACTCGTACATCTTCACGATCGTGTGCGACCAGGGCAGCAGCAGGTGCCGGTCCGGCGCGGGCACGCCGAGCAGCTCGGCGATCACCTCCACCGGCAGCGGCTCGGCCACCGTCTTGAGCAGGTCGGCCTGCTCGTCCACCGCGATCCGCGAAGCCAGGGTGTCCACCAGCTGGTCGGCCAGCGTGTTCACCCACGGGCGCAGTCGCTCGGTGTGACCGCGGGCGAAGGCGGTGGCCACCAGCCTGCGCAGCCTGGTGTGCTTGGGCGGTTCGTTCTCCAGCAGCGAGTTGCGGTGCAGCAGGTTGAACGCGGCGAAGCTGTCCACCGGGCAGGCGTCCTGCCACACCCGGCCCAGCGCGCGGTGCCGCAGCAGCGCGGAGCAGGCCGAGTGCGAGACCGCGACCGCCAGACCCAGCTCAGGGTGCCAGTGCACCTCTCCCTCCGCCCGCAGCTGCGCGAACCGCGGGTACGGGTCGGCGATGAACGCCGGATCGTTCGGAGCAAAGGGAGACACGATCACCGACGGTAAGTCCTGGGCGTGTCACTCGTCCATCCGAGTGGCGAGTCCTGGGTAGAAATACGTGCTCGCGCCCCTGCTACGGTCCGGCAGATCACCAGTTTCCCTAGGAGGACCGGATGGCCAAGCGCACCGCGGCCAAACGCAAGAACCAAGCCGCCGAGGGTGGCATCGGGCCGCGTCAGCCCTGTCCGTGCGGCTCCGGCAAGCGGTACAAGGCCTGCCACGGCGGTTCGGCCGCCGATGTGATGGTCATCCGGCCGTTCGAGGGCCTGGCCGCCGAGCCGGACCTGATCGCGCTGCGCGAGTTCGTGCCATCGGCCACCGCGGCGCTGCCGCTGGCCGAGGCCGGCGCCCGCCCGGTCACCGTGGCCACTGTGCTGCCGATGGCCGCCGCCGCGCTGGTCCGCACTGACGGCGCCGCCTTCATCGGCCTCCAGGTGCAGACCCGCACCGGCGACATCAGCGGCGACCTGGCCCGCGCGCTGCGCTGGGCGCAGACCGCCGAACCGGGCAACGCGCTGTCGGTGGCCCCGGCCGCGGCCGAGGGCGAGACCCTGCGCCTGCAGGACCTGCTGGTGCCGGACGCGCGCCTCGAGGTCGAGCTGCACGCCGACTTCTCCTGGTGGATCCCGGCCGACGCCGAGCAGACCGGCGACGTGGCGCTGTCCCTGGAGCGGGCCAACGCGGCGATCATGCCCACCGAGCCGGTGGTGGCCGAGGGCGTGCACGCGGCCTACTGGGTGGACGCCGGGGACAAGGCGCACGTGCGCTGGGTCCGGCCGGAGCAGGAGGAGCGGCTGCTGGCCGCGCTGGCCCGGCTGGCCGTGCGCGGCGAGCACGACCTGGGCGAGGGCTCCCGCTACGCCGGCTCCTTCCGCGCGCACGGCCTGCTGGTGCCGGTGTGGGACGTGGACCGCGAGCAGCACTCCAAGGAGTGGGCGCAGCCGGCTTCCGCCCTCGGCGAGCGGCTGACCAGCGCACTCGCCTCCCTGGACAGTGAGCCGCTGTCCGAGGCCGAGCGCCGTTCCCGCGACGGCCTGCGCGGTCGTCAGGTAACGCTCCGGTAACGGTCCGATTGGTATGGGCGCCAGGGCAACCCTGGCGCACCACCAGACGTGAACCTCATGTCGGCGGCCCGCGGTCGGGTCGCATGGAGGGGAGCGTCAGCGGTGGCGGCACCGGGCTGGGTCTTCGGTACGGGAGTGGGGCTGGCGCCCGCCGTGCCGGGTGTGGGGGAGATCGAGAACAGCGCGGCTGGGGGAGCCACGGTGCGGGAAGACTTCGGTGAGTTCGTCCGCATGTCCCTGCCGGGGCTGCTGCGCTACGGGCACGCGCTCACCGGCAACCCGCACGACGCGGCCGACCTGGTGCAGTCGGTGCTGGAGAAGATCGGCTCGCGGTGGCACACCGTGCTGCGGCAGTCGGACAACCCGGCCGCCTACGTGCGGCGGGCGATGGCGAACACGCACATCAGCTTCTGGCGCAGGGTGCGCAAGGAGAGCCTGGTCGCCGACCTGCCGGACGTGCGGTCCTACGTGCAGGCCGACCGGCTGGAGAACGAACCGCTGTGGCAGGCCCTGCGGGACCTGCCGCCGCGGCAGCGCGCGGTGATCGTGCTGCGGTACTACGAAGGGCTTTCCGAAGCCGAGATCGCGGAGGCGCTCGGAGTGAGCAAGGGCACGGTCAAGAGTCAGACGAGCAAGGCCATGGTGACGCTTCGCGGCAAACTGGGCTCACTGGTCGGAGGAGGGGATCAACGATGAACGTCGACGACGAGCTGCGCAGGCTCTTCTCCGACGATCGGCTGGAGCTACGTCCCCTGCCGGATGCCGAGCACGCGGTGCTCACCGGGGTCAAGCGCAGGCAGCGGCGCCGCAGGGCGGCCGTGGCCGCGACCGGTGCGCTGAGCGCGCTGGCCGTGGTGGCCGGCACGCTGGCCGTGCTGCAGCCGGAGCAGACCAACACGGTGCAGCCGGCGGACACCACGTCGCTGACCTTCACCACCACGCCCGCGCCGACCTCGGCGCCCAGCAGCTCGGCCGGGGACCAGTCCAGCGCCACGACCACCACGCCCAGTCGTGGCGGCAGCGGTGTCGGCTCCGGCCAGGGCACTGCGCCCAGCTCCTCCAGCAAGACGCCCACCTCGACCATCCCGCCCAAGACCTTCGGCACCGAGCTGATGGGGCCGGTGTCCTACCGGGGCCTGCGGCTGGGCATGCCCCAGGAGCAGGCGGTGGCCACCGGGCTGATCAAGCCCAACGCCAAGCCCGAGTCCAACACCGGCTGCTTCGGCTACGACTACGCGGGCAGCCCCAGGGCCGCGGGCTTCTACAGCGTGGTGATCTCCAAGGCCAAGGGCGTGGTGCGGATCAACGGCCGCGGCGATGAGCGCACCTCGGAGGGCATCGGCGTGGGCGCGCCGGTCGCCGACTTCGACCGGGTCTACCCGAAGTACGGCACCGATCACGGCGCGGTCGGCGAGCGCGTGGTCGCGGTTCCCGGCAATGCGGCGGCCAACTACTGGTTCATCATGCAGAACAACTCGGTCAAAGAGATTCGACTCGAGTTGAAAGAGCAGGACTGTTACCCATGACCCCTGGGCCCACCTCCTATCCTTAGGCGGGGATGGGTGACATGGGGGCTTGGTGGACGAGGATTTTGGCGAGTTCGTGCGGATGTCGCTGCCCGCGCTACTGCGGTACGGGCACGCGCTGACCGGTAATCCGCACGATGCCGCCGACCTGGTGCAGTCGGTGCTGGAGAAGGTCGGCACCCGCTGGCGCAAACTGCTTCGCCAGGAGGTCAACCCGCAGGCCTACGTGCGGCGGGCGATGGCCAACACGCACGTCAGCCGCTGGCGCCGGGTGCGCAAGGAGAGCCTGGTCGCCGACCTGCCGGAGGACAGCCAGAGCTACGAGCAAGCCGACCGGCTGGAGAACGAGCCGCTCTGGCAGGCCCTGCGCGAGCTGCCGCCGCGCCAGCGCGCGGTGATCGTGCTCCGCTACTACGACAACCTGACCGAGGCCGAGATCGCCGAGTCCCTCGGCGTCACCAAGGGCACGGTGAAGAGCCAGGCCAGCAAGGCGATGGCGGCCCTGCGGCTCAAGCTCGGCGAGGACACCGGCGAGGACTGACCCGGCGGCGCCCGTGGACCGGGTCGCGGTCCACGGGCGCCGGCCTGTGGTGGGAGCGGTGCTGGCTCAGAGGCTGCCGCCGGCCACCCGCGGCGCGGTCGGGTCTTCGCTGCCCTCGTCGCCGACGTGCTCGCGGGTCAGGAAGTCCTCGATGTTGAACAGGTTGTCGCCTGCCCGGTCCACGATGGTGAGCAGGGTCGACATGGCGGCGACCTCCTCGACCTGCTCCTTGAGGAACCACTGCATGAACTGCTCACCGAGGTAGTCGCCCTCGTCCCGCGCGGACTTGGCCAGCGCGGTGATCTCGTCGGTGACGTGCCGCTCCTGGTTGAGGGCCAGTTCGACCGGCTCGCGCACGGAGCTGAAGTCGTTGCGCACCTCGTCCACGCCGGGGATGGACACCGGGAGACCGTTGTCCAGCAGGTACTGGACGATCATCATGGCGTGGTTGCGCTCCTCCAGCGCCTGGCGGTAGAAGTGCGCGGCCAGGCGGGGGAGGTCCTTGGCGTCGAACCAGACCGCGACGGCGAGGTACTGCTGCGACGCGGTGAGCTCATTCCGGACCTGGGTCTGCAACAGCTGCTGGAACTTGGTGGTCGTGGTCATGCCCAAAAGAATACAACCGAATTCGCGTTTCTGCAGCTTAAGCCAGGTTTGCCTAACTTAGCCAAGCCTTTGCGAAACTCTCGTTAGGCTGGCTTGACCAATTCCATTCCGTAATTGCTCGAGTCGTTTCCGCTGAATTCACCCGAGCGTGTCTCGCGCAATCGGGCAGGACATGCACCGAGGGCCACCACGGCCGGAGCCCAGTTCGCTGCCCGCGATCCGCAGCACCTCCACCCCGGCGTCCTCCAGCCGGGAGTTGGTCTCCACGTTGCGCTCGTAGGCCACCACCACGCCCGGCGCCACGGCCAGCGTGTTGTTGCCGTCGTCCCACTGCTCGCGCTCGGCGGTCACCGCGTCCAGGCCGGTGTCGATCACTCGCAGCCGGTCGATGCCCATCGCCTCGGCGGCCGCGCCCAGAAACGGCAGCGGGCCGTCCACCAGCACGCCGCCGGAGCCGTCCGGGCGCAGCGGGTAGGCGGAGAGGGTCTCGCGCACCGCCGGGTACATCACCACCGCGTCCCGGTCGACCATGGTGCACACGGTGTCCAGGTGCATGGTGGCCCGCTCCTGCTCGATCGGCACCGCGAGCACGGTGTGCGCGAGGCCGTCGGCGAAGGCGGAGCGGGCGAAGGACTCCGCGCCCGCCGGGGTGGTGCGCTCGCCGACGCCGATGGCCAGCACGCCGGGGGACAGCAGCAGCACGTCGCCACCCTCCAGTGGCGCGGAGTGCGCCCCGTAGGCGCGGCCGGTGCGGCTGAACCTGGGGTGGTAGGCGTAGATCAGGTCGGTCAGCGCGGTCTCCCGGCTGCGCGCGGGCAGCGCGAGCGAGGTGATGGCCACCCTGTCCGCCACCCACACCGAGGAGTCCCTGGTGAACAGCAGGTTGGGCAGCGGGTTGACCGCGAAGTCGGTGGGCAGGTGCATCTGGCGCACCAGGGAGGCGCCCTCGGCGGCGGGCAGCTCCTCGAAGGTCATGCCCGCCATCAGCACTCCGGCCAGGTCCTTGGCCTTCATCCCGGTCAGGTGCGAGCGCAGCGCGTCGGCCAGGTCCAGGCCCAGCTGACGCTCGTCCACCGCGGAGTGCACCGCGCCGAAGCGGGCCCGCGGGTCGGCCAGCGCCTCCACCAGCACCTCGCCCAGCAGCAGCACCTCCACCCCGCGCGAGCGCAACGTCTCGGCGAACGCGTCGTGCTCCAGCTGGGCCCGGCCGAGCCAGGGCACCCCGTCGAACAACAGCTGGTCGTTGTTACGCGGGGTGAGTCGTTTCAGCTCCGCGCCGGGCCGGTGCAGCAGCACGGTGCGCAGCGGGCCGACCTCGCTGTCCACCCGGTGGATCGGCTCGGCGGCAGGGGTCTCGCTTGCGATCTGGTGGGCGCTCACGCAGCGGAGCGTAATGCTCTTGAAAGCTCCTGGCAGCGCGCTGATCAGAGGATTTCGGCTTGGATGTAAGGAGTCGAACCTCAGGAGGCGGATTGTGAACCAGGACACGGCCCCGAAGCGCGGTTTGTTGCGTCGTCCGGTCGTTTTGGTTGCGATTGTGATTGTCGCAACGGTTCTGGGCGTCGGTTTGTACCTGTTCCAGCCCTGGAAGCTGTTCACCAGCAGCACGGTGGACGAGGCCCTGCCCACCGGCGCGGCGGCGGAGGCCCCGCTCAGCCCGTCCGCCGGGACCCCGGCCACCAGCGCGCCGGGCACGGAAGCGCCGGGCACGGGGGCACCGGGCACGGAAGCGCCGGGCGCGGGAACGCCGGGCACGGGAACGCCGGGCGCGGGCGGCCCTGGCACCGGAGCGCCGGGCGCCACCGCGCCACCGGCCCAGCCCGGCACCCTGGCTGCCGGCGACTTCGTCTCCCAGGAGCACCCGACCAAGGGCAAGGCCGCCGTGCTGCGCCTGGCTGACGGCTCCCGGGTGCTCCGCCTCACCGGCCTGGCCAGCAGCGACGGTCCCGACCTGCACGTGTGGCTGACCGATCAGTCAGCAGGCGGCGAATGGGGCAAGTACGACGACGGGCGCTTTGTGAAGCTGGGCAAGCTCAAGGCCACCCACGGCAACCAGAACTACGCCATTCCGGCCGAGGCGAAGCTGGACGGCCTGCGCAGTGTGGTCATCTGGTGCGACCGGTTCAACGTCGCATTCGGTTCCGCCCCGCTCACGCTGTGACGCTCACCCGTTCGGGTAGCCTCCCCCGGAGTCGACCGGGTCCGGAGGGAACGACGGAATGCGTCAGGTTCGTGCGCTGTGGCACGTGTGCACCGCGGTTGTCGCGGTGGGAGCTCTCACGAGCTGTGGCATCTTCGGTTCCCCGGCTGAGCCGGTGGACGCCCCGCCGCCGGGTGGCCCCAAGCTCACCGTCGGCATCAAGTTCGACCAGCCGGGGCTCGGCCAGAAGACCGGGGACAACAGCTTCGCCGGGTTCGACGTGGACGTGGCCCGCTACGTGGCCAAGGAGCTCGGCGTGCACCCGGGCAACATCACCTTCGTCGAGGCCAAGAGCGCCGAGCGGGAGACCCTGCTGGAGCAGGGCAAGGTCGACCTGGTCGCGGCCACCTACTCGATCAGCGACACGCGCAAGAAGAAGGTCGACTTCGCCGGGCCGTACTTCGTGGCCGGGCAGGCCCTGCTGGTCCGCAAGACCACCTCGGACATCACCGGGCCGGAGTCGCTGAACCAGAGCGACTGGAAGCTGTGCTCGGTGCAGGGCTCCACCCCGGCGGAGAAGGTCAAGCAGGCCTACGCCAAGAACGTGACCCTGCGGGTGTTCCCGTCCTACCCCGAGTGCCTGGTGGCGCTGGAGGACCCGGAGGACCCGGTGGACGCGGTCACCACCGACGACGTGATCCTGGCCGGGTACGCCGCCGCGCAGCCGGAGAAGTTCAAGCTGGTCGGCAAGCCGTTCTCCCAGGAGCGCTACGGCATCGGGCTGCGCAAGGGCGACGAGCGCACGGCCAAGGTGACCGCCGCGCTGCGCAAGATGGTTTCCGACGGCAGCTGGAAACGAGCCGTCGAAGCGAACATCGGAAAATCTGGCTATAAGATTCCTGAACCACCCGACGTTCTCGACTCGCCATGACCTATAAGGGCCGGCAAAGCCCGACTGGTCCGCTGGAGTGATCCAGACCAACGATAGTCGGATGCAGTATCCGACCTTGGTTTGATCGGTACTCCCTCCCTGGGTTGAACTAATGTCCGAGGGCTTGGAATTGGCTCTTTTACCCCTATCGTGTCGGCCATGGACTTAATCCCGGTCTGACACCGCCCGGTCAGACCGTGCGAAGCCGTAGGGGATAGCTGCCCGCCCCCTCCGGCACCCGGACGGGCGGGGCCTGCTCCGTGCCCCCCACCCTGGAGATGCCCCGCCCGTCCGTCAGTTCCCCGCCTCACGGCAGCCAGGACACCGAACCCCGCAGCAGCGCGTAGCCGACGAAGGCGACGATGTCGATCACCGCGTGTCCCACCACCAGCGCGGTGAGCCGGTTGGTGCGCTGCCAGACCCGGCCGTAGACCAGCCCCATCACGATGTTGCCCGCGAACCCGCCGAAGCCCTGGTACAGGTGGTACGAGCCGCGCAGCACCGCGGAGACCGCCAGCGACCGGTTCTCCGACCAGCCGAGCATGCGCAGCCTGGTGATCAGGTAGCCGACCACCAGCACCTCCTCGGCCCAGGAGTTGCCGATCGCGGACAGGATCAGCGCCGGGGTGCGCCACCAGGTGTCATCCAGTGCCGAGGGCACCACGGTCAGGTTCAGCCCCATCGCCCTGGTGATGAGGTAGAAGGCGATGCCGGGCAGGCCGATCAGCGCGGCGAGGCCCAGTCCGCGCAGCGTGTCAGAGCCCAGCCGCCGCCGGTCCAGACCGACCTCGGCGAGCTTCTTGCCCGCCTTCCACAGCAGGTAGGCCCCGAGCGCGCCCCAGGCGAGCAGTTGCAGCACGCCGAGCAGCTGGTGCGCGAGGTCGAGCAGGCTGAGCGTGGAGCGGGAGACGTTGAGCGCCACCGACTGCTGGCTCAGCGGCTTGGGCTGCAACAGCGAACCGATGAGGGAGAGCAGGCTGCGCAGGCCGGAGAGGCCCAGCGTCGCGGCGAACACGATCGCCAGCTCGATCCACACCGCCCGCCGCTGCACCGGGTCGGTGATCACCTCGATCTCCGGCCGCGCCGGGTTCAGCCACCTGCCGATCACGCTCGCCATGCTGGCAGCGTGTCAGTCGGTCCCGTGTGAGCGGCGCGCGACCCAGGCGGCGAGCTGGGTGCGGCGCTCCATGCCGAGCTTGGCCAGCACCGAGGTCACGTAGTTCTTCACCGTCTTCTCGGCCAGGAACAGCCGCTCGGCGATCTGCCGGTTGGTCAGGCCCTCGCCGATCAGGCCGAGCACCTTGCGCTCCTGGTCGGTGAGCGCGGCCAGCTCGTCCGGCGGCTCCGGATCGCCGCGGCGCAACCGGTCCAGCACCCTGGCCGTGGTGACCGGGTCGAGCAGCGAGCGCCCGGCCGCCACCTCGCGCACCGCGGTCACCAGGTCCTGGCCGCGCACCTGCTTGAGCAGGTAGCCGGAGGCCCCGGCCATGATCGCGCCGACCAGCGCGGCCTCGTCGTCGAAGGCGGTCAGCACCAGGCAGCGCGGCGCGTCCGGGCCCTGGGCGCGCAGGGTGCGGCACAGCGCCACCCCGTCGCCGTCGGGCAGCCGCATGTCCACCACCGCGACCTGGGGGCGGTGCGCGAGCGCGACCACTTCGGCCTCGGCCACGCTGCCCGCCTCGGCCACCACCTGGATGTCGTCCTCGGTGTCCAGCAGGTCGCGCAGGCCGCGGCGGACCACCTCGTGGTCGTCGACGAGCAGGACCCGGATCGGCACCAGATCAGGTTACGGGGGCGGGAACATCTCCGGGCGGCCGGTCGTTAGCACTCATGACCGGCGAGTG
This sequence comes from Crossiella sp. NPDC003009, assembly GCF_053591555.1. NCBI lineage: Bacteria > Bacillati > Actinomycetota > Actinomycetes > Pseudonocardiales > Pseudonocardiaceae > Crossiella > Crossiella sp. NPDC003009. Next base: position 34,348 of record NZ_JBSFUA010000019.1, read on the forward strand.
CTAAAGCCGCCGGTGAGGAACCTGGAAAGGGTGAAATGAACATGGCTCTTGCAGTCCGTTCCACGTGGGACCCGTTCACCGCGCTGGTCCGTCAGTTCGACCGTGACGTCTTCGAGGGTCTGACCCGTTCAGCGCCCTCCGCCCAGGGCTTTGTTCCCGCCGCCGACGTCCGCAAGGACGGCGCCGACGTCGTGCTCACGCTGGAGCTGCCCGGCGTCGACGTGGCCAAGGACGTCGAGGTCGAGGTGGCCGAGCGCCGCCTGACCATCAGCGGCCGCAGGCACGACGAGCACTCCGAGGAGCAGGGCGGCCTGATCCGCAAGGAGATCCGGCACGGCGAGTTCCGGCGCGAGTTCTCCCTGCCGGCCGGTGTCACCGCCGAGCAGATCGAGGCCGACTACGACCGCGGCCTGCTCAAGGTCCGCATCCGCGAGGTGGTGAAGGTGCCGGCCGCTCCGGCGAAGATCGCCATCCGCGGCGGCGAGACCACCGAGCGCCCGGCCGTCGAGGCAGGCTGACCAGCAGCGAACAAAAGGGGCATTCCCGTGCTTGCACCACGGGAATGCCCCTTTCGCGTTCAGCGTACGCGCAGATCAGGGGTCTTCGACCGCGGAAACCCGGTAGCGGGCCACCGAGGCGTCCCTGATCTGCGCGGTCTGCGCCGAGTCCGGGCCGTCGCCGCGGAAGCGGGCCAGGTCCTCGTCGCACTCCCAGCGCTCGAACACGGTGATCCGGCCGGGCAGCAGCGGGTCGGGGGCGAGGACGAAGGCGTGGCAGCCGTGCGCGGCCCTGGCCAGCTCGATCGCGGGCAGGCAGTCCCGCAGGTAGGCGTCCCTGGTCTCCGGATCGACGTCCAGCCAGCCCGCGATGATGATCATGGGTCCAGACTGTCAGTTCCGGGAGCCGAAGACCTCATCCCACGCCGCGGTGACCTGGCGGCCGCAGGTCGAGGGATCCACTCCGCCGACCCCGGTGCCCAGTCCCGGCAGCGCGATCGAGCGGACCGCCTGGCGCACCGGGGTGCCGTCCTCCAGCCTGCCCTCCCGCCAGAGCCGGAACACCGCGCGGGCGGCCAGGTACGGGTGCACGGTGTCCTTGGGCAGCAGCTCGCCGGGCACCCGCATGGTGGGCGCGCTGATCAGCCACTGCGGGGCCGCTTCGCCGGTGGGCACGATCAGCGCCTCGCCGACCGGCAGCTCACCGCCGTGCAGGGCCAGCACCGCGCTGCGCACGTACTGCTCGACCTGGGGGAAGGCGGTGGCGTAGACCGCGTCGATACCGCCGCGCATCCAGCCGTAGGAGTTGGCCGGGCTGACCACCGCGTCCACGTCGAGGTCCAGCACCGAACCCTGGTGCACCTCGACCCCGGCGCGGCCGGCCGCCGCGCGTTCCCACTCCCAGCCGAGCGGCCCGGCCACGGCGCACAGCACCAGGCGGGGCACTGCCGCCTGTGGTTGCACTTTCCCGGTCACGCCCCAAGCATCGCCGGTCACGGGGAAAGCATTGCAGCAAACCAACACGGCCGGTCACCGGGTCTTCCACCAGTCGGGTGGGTGTTCTCACGGTTGAGAGCAAGGACACAGCGGCCTCCCGCTACCGGGTTAGGGTGAGGTATGCCGCGCATCGCCTACTTGGGGCCGGAACGAACCTTCACCGAACAGGCGACCCGGCGCCTGTTCGACCCGGCTGCCCACGAGCTGGTCCCGGCCACCACGGTCGCCGCGGCACTGGAGAGCGTCCGGCTGGACAAGGTCGAGGCCGCGGTGGTGCCGGTGGAGAACTCGGTGGAGGGCTCGGTGCCGCCCACCCTGGACGGCCTGGCCCTGGGCAGCCCGCTGGTCGCGGTGGCCGAGACGGTGCTGCCGGTGCGCTTCAGCGTGCTGGTCCGGCCCGGCACCACGGCCGCCGACATCCGCACCGTGACCAGCCACCCGCACGCACTGGCCCAGGTCAGGGAGTGGCTGGCGGCCAACCTGCCGGGCGCGGCCGAGCTGGCCACCACCTCCACCGCGGCCGCCGCGGTCGCGGTCGCGCAGGGCAGCGCGGACGCGGCGATCACCGCGCCGATCGCGGCCGAGGGCTCCGCGCTGACCGCGCTGGCCACCGACATCGGCGACGTGGCCGACGCGGTGACCCGGTTCCTGCTGGTCCGCAAGCCCGGCCCGCTGCCGGAGCCGACCGGCAACGACCGCACCTCGATCGTGGTGGTCACCGAGAACCGGCCGGGCTCGCTGTCGGCGGTGCTGGTCGAGCTGGCCCTGCGCGGGATCGACCTGTGCCGGATCGAGTCCCGGCCGACCAGGGAGAAGCTGGGCGTCTACCGGTTCTTCCTCGACTTCGCCGGGCACATCGCCGAGCCCCGGGTCGGCGACGCGCTGGCCGCCCTGCACCGGACCTGCTCCGACGTGCGCTTCCTCGGCTCCTTCCCGCGCGCCGACGGCCAGTCGCCGCCCCCGGCGCCGGGCACCGGCGCGGCCGAGTTCACCGAGGCCGGCCAGTGGCTGGCCCAGGTGCGCGCGGGCGAGCAGGCATGAGCTCGTTACGACTGATGCTGGTTCGGCACGGCCAGACCCCGGCCAACGTCCGGCACGCACTGGACTCCAAGCCGCCCGGCCCGCCGCTGACCGCCGAGGGCCGCCGCCAGGCCGACAAGCTGGCCGAGGAGCTGGCCACCGAGCCGGTGACCGCGGTCTACGCCAGCGTCGCGGTGCGCGCCCAGATGACCGCGGCCCCGGTCGCACTCCGGCACGGGGTGCCGGTGCGGGTGATCGAGGGCGTGCACGAGACCCAGGTCGGCCCCGAGCTGGAGGGCCGCAACGACGACGCGGCGATCAGGGAGTTCAGCCGGGTGGTGGACCGCTGGCTGGACGGCGACCTGGCCGGCTCCGCGCCCGGCGGCGAGACCGGGTTCCAGGTGGTCGAGCGGTTCAGCGCGGCGGTGCGCCAGATCGCCGCCGAGCACAGCGACGGAGTGGTGGTGCTGGTCAGCCACGGCGCGGCGATCCGGCTGATGGCGGTGCACCTGCTCGACGGCAGCACCGACGTGCTCGCGGGGCACCCGTACCTGCCCAACACCGGCCGGGTGGTGCTGGAGGCCGACCCGGACAGCTCAGGTGGCTGGCGGTTCGTGGAGTGGCTGGGGATCGAGCGGTTCTAGCCCCAGCCCAGTTCGTGCAGCTTGGCGTCGTCGATGCCGAAGTGGTGCGCGATCTCGTGCACCACGGTGATCGCCACCTCCTCGACCACGTCGTCCTCGGTCTCGCAGATGTCCAGGATGGCGTCCCGGTAGATGGTGATCCGGTCCGGCAGCACGCCGCCGTAGTCGGTGTTGCGCTCGGTCAGCGCGATGCCCTCGTACAGCCCCAGCAGCCCGGGCTCCTCCGGGTGCCGGGGCTCGACGAAGACGGCCACGTTGTCCATCGCCCTGGCCAGCTCGGGCGGCACCTCGTCCAGCGCCTCGCCGACCAGCTCGTCGAACCGGCCAGGGGTCATGTCCACCGGCACGGCTAGCCGCCGGTGGAGGTGGGGGTGGCCGGCGCTTCGCCGCCGGGTGTGCCGCCGGGGTGCTCGGAGTTGGCGTTGGTGGGCACCACGGTGTCCTCCGCCTTCACCTCGGTGCCAGGGCTGCCCGCAGGGGCCGGGGCGCCCGGCGGCAGCTTGGACAGCAGCACCGGCGCCTGCTCCTTGCCGACCAGCACATCGCCCTTGACGCTGCCGTGCACCGGGGCCAGCCCGCTCTTGTCCGGCAGCCGCGCGCCGACCTTGCACTCCACCCTGCGCGCGCCGGCCAGCCAGCTCTCCTGCTTGAGGGTGTCCCAGAACACGATCAGGCCCTTGCGGCTGACCACGTCCTGGCCGCCAGCGAACTCCGCCGCGGTCCTCGGGCACTCCGCGGCCAGCAGCTCGTCCTGCTTGGCCTCGGCCGGGAACTCCTGCGGGAACCGGGCGCCCAGGTTGACCACGCCGACCACCTCGTAGGCGTGCGGCCGGTCGCACTGCACCGGGTCGTAGACCTGCTTGCCGCTGATGCCAAGGCACATGCCCTGCGGGTGCACGTTGGACGGGTCGGCGGTCTTCGCGCTGCCCGCCGTCGGGTACAGCAGCCCGGACGGGCCTGCGTCCTGCATGCCGCACCAGACCTTGCGCTCCCCGGAGTTCCAGCTCTTCTCACCGGAGCGCAGCAGGTTCACCCCGAGCTTGCCGTTGGGGTCGAACCGGCCGTCCAGGTACTGCACGGACATCTCGGTGCAGCGGTCGGCGGCGATGCCCTCCCAGCGGATCGCGTCCGGGAACGGCGACCCCGGCGGGAAGTCCGCGGAAAGGTCGACCGAGCCGGTGATCTCGAACAGGTGCGGCTTGTCGCATTCCACCCGGCGCGCGTCGCCCGCGTCCTGGCGGGTCCAGGTCAGGCAGGTGCCGGGCGGCGCGTCCCGGACCGCGCTGGCCGGCCCGTCGGTCTCCCCTGCGACCTCGGGACCGACGTGCCACCCTAGGACGGTGCTCAGCACCAGGACCATCAGCGCACCGGCGAACGCCCCTGCCATGACGCGGCGGGTGCTTGCCGTGTTGTTCATGAGGCGAATCCGATCAGCGGTCGACGTCTGGGGCCCTGGCATCCTCTCCATCATGCCGTGAGGCCCCCATTCATACGGCCATCCGGGTGACGTGTATTGCTATTCAGCCTTCTTGCTCCGTCACAGGGACGACGTAGGTACGGTGCCGCCGGGAGTGGTCGATGACTGAGAACGTGAATCCGGGTAACCAGCAGCCTCCTGTGCCTCCCAGGCGAGGACAGGTTAGCCACCAGGACCCGAGTACGACGAGGGCCCGTCCGCCGACCCTGGCCGAGCAACGTGCTCGCCAGGAGGCCGAACAGGCGGAGCTGGCACACCGGCAGGCGGCGATCGCCGAGGCCGAGCGCAAGGCCAAGCTGCGCAAACGGCTGCTCATCGGCGGCGGGGTGACCGTGGGCGTGGTCGCGCTGGTGGCCATCTGGTACGCCGCGCAGCAGCCCGACGACGTCACCGCGCGCTGCGTCGACCAGAACGGGGTGGTGGTCGACGACGACTACTGCGACGACGACTACGCGCGCTCGCACGGCGCCTCCGGCCACAGCGGCGGGGTGTTCATCTACAGCGGCGGCCGCCAGTACAGCTACAACTACGGCGGCACCGGCAGCTACGGGCAGAAGATCACCGGCGGCAGCTCGGTGCGCCCCAAGGACGCCAACATCAGCACCGCCAGCGGCAAGTCCATCCAGCGCGGCGGCTTCGGCATCCGCGGCGGCGGCTCCAGCGGAGGCAGCTGACCGTGCGTCGCGAGACCTCAGCGCCGCGCCCCGACTGGGAGTCGCGGATCGCCGGGCAGGGCCTGGTCTACGGCTCCCCGGCCACCTACGCCGACGGCAGCCGCCGACCGTACTGGGACGAGTCGGTGCACTACGTCTTCGAGCTCGACGAGGTGCTGGCCATGGAGGCCGACGTCGAGCTGCTGCACTCGATGTGCCTGGACGCGGTGGACAACGTGGTGACCACCGAGCGGTTCAAGGACTTCGGCATCCCGGAGTGGGTGTGGCCGGCCATCGCCGAGTCCTGGCGGCGGCACGACCCGCACCTCTACGGCCGCTTCGACCTGCGCTACGACGGCTCCGGCCCGGCCAAGCTGCTGGAGTACAACGCGGACACCCCGACCTCCCTGCTGGAGGCCGCGGTGGTGCAGTGGAACTGGCTGCAGGAGACGCACGAGGGCCACGACCAGTGGAACTCCATCCACGAGAAGCTGGTGGAGCGCTGGGGCGAGCTGGCCGACAAGCTGCCCTCGCCGCTGGTGCACTTCACCTTCTCCGGCGCGGACGCCAGCGGCGAGGACCACATCACCGCGGCCTACCTGCAGGAGACCGCGGCCGAGGCCGGGCTGGACACCGTGGGCCTGGCCATCGAGGAGATCGGCTGGGACCCGGTGCTGCACCGGTTCGTCGACCTCCGCGAGGACCCGATGGGCACGGTGGCCAAGCTCTACCCGTGGGAGTGGCTGGTCGACGACCCGTTCGGCAGGCACGCGGTGGAGACGCTGCCGGGCACGCTGTGGATCGAGCCGCTGTGGAAGATGCTGCTGTCCAACAAGGCGCTGCTCGCGGTGCTGTGGGAGATGTACCCGGGGCACCCGAACCTGCTGCCCGCCTACCTCAACGAACCCGGCTTCCTCACCGAGTACGTGAAGAAGCCGCTGCTCGGCCGGGAAGGCGCCAACATCGACATCGTGGCGCCCGGCATGGAGCAGCGCACCGGCGGCGTGTACGGCGCCGAGGGGTTCGTCTACCAGTTGTTCTCGCCGCTGCCGGAGTTCGACGGGATGCGGCCGGTGCTCGGCGCCTGGGTGGTCGGCGACCACGCCGCGGGGCTGGGCATCAGGGAGACGGTCGGTCTGGTGACCGACGACGGCGCGGCGTTCGTGCCGCACCGGATTCCGCAGTCGTCGTAGTCCACACTGGACCGTCCAACGCAGACGGTCGGGTAACTAGGAGGAACCCCAAGTGTCCAACCTGATGACCGTGTCCAGCCTCGCGCTGGAGCCCGGCTTCGGCGCCAACGTCGTCCGCGGCATCGGGGCCATCGCGCTGTACGCGGTGGTTGGCCTGCTGCTCATGCTGGTCGGCTTCTACGCCATCGACCTGACCACCCCCGGCAAGCTCAACCAGATGGTGCGGGCCGGCTCGCCGAACGCGGTGGTGATCACCGCCTCCGGGCTGCTCAGCATGGCCTTCATCGTGGTGGTGGCCATCTACAACGCGGCGGGCAAGCTCACCGAGGGCCTGCTGCTGGCGCTGATCTTCGGCCTGGTCGGCATCATCGTGCAGGTGCTCGCGGTGCGGCTGCTGGAGTGGGCCACCCGGATCGACATCGGCGCCATCCTGCGCGCGGACCAGTTCACCCCGGCCAGCCTGGTCGTCGCCTCGGCGCACCTGGGCCTCGGCCTGGTGGTCGCGGTCGCCATCAGCTGATCTCCACCGGCGCGGTGGGCGGGGTCCGGCTGGACCCGCCCGCCGCGTTGATCACCCTGGTCAGGCGCTAGGCTGACCGACTGTGATCGACCTCAAGACCCTCCGCGAGAACCCGGACCTGGTGCGCGCCTCGCAGCGTGCCAGGGGAGAAGACCCGGCGCTGGTGGACGCGCTGCTGAGTGCGGACGAGCGGCGGCGGTCCGTGGTCTCCAGGGCCGACACCCTGCGCGGTGAGCAGAAGGCCTTCGGCAAGCAGGTCGGCAGGGCCCAGGGCGAGGAGCGCGCGGCGCTGCTGGCCAAGGGCAAGGAGCTGGCCGCCGAGGTGAAGGCGGCCGAGGCCGAGCAGCACGAGGCGGAGGCCGAGTTCGTCGCCGCCCAGCGCCGGATCTCCAACATCATCGTGGACGGCATCCCGCACGGCGGCGAGGACGACTACGTCGTGCTCAAGCACGTGGGCCAGCCGCGCGAGTTCGACTTCACGCCCAAGGACCACCTGGAGCTGGCCGAGGGCCTCGGCGCGATCGACATGGAGCGCGGGGCCAAGGTCTCCGGCTCGCGGTTCTACTTCCTCACCGGGGTCGGCGCGCAGCTCCAGCTGGCGCTGCTCAACCTGGGTGCGCAGCAGGCCGTCGCGGCCGGTTTCAGCCTGATGATCCCGCCGGTGCTGGTGCGCCCGGAGATCATGGAGGGCACCGGTTTCCTGGGCGCGCACGCCAGCGAGGTCTACCGGCTGCGCGATGACGACCTGTACCTGGTGGGCACCTCCGAGGTGCCGATGGCCGGGTACCACTCGGACGAGATCATCGACCTCACCCACGGGCCCAAGCGGTACGCGGGCTGGTCGTCCTGCTTCCGCCGCGAGGCAGGCTCCTACGGCAAGGACACCCGCGGCATCATCCGGGTGCACCAGTTCGACAAGATCGAGATGTTCTCCTACTGCCAGCCGCAGGACGCCGAGGCCGAGCACCAGCGCCTGCTGGCCTGGGAAGAGGAGATGCTGGCCAAGGTCGAGCTGCCGTACCGGGTGATCGACACCGCCGCGGGCGACCTGGGCGCCAGCGCGGCCCGCAAGTTCGACTGCGAGGCCTGGCTGCCCACCCAGCAGACCTACCGGGAGGTCACCTCGACCTCCAACTGCACCACCTTCCAGGCCCGCCGCCTCGGCGCCCGCTACCGGGACGCCGACGGCAAGCCGCAGGTCGCGGCCACGCTCAACGGCACGCTGGCCACCACCAGGTGGATCGTGTCCATCCTGGAGAACCACCAGCAGGAGGACGGTTCGGTGCGCCTGCCCGAGGCACTGCGGCCGTTCTTCGGCGGAGCGGACGCGCTGAAGCCGGTCAGTCGCTAACAGTTTCGGGTTAGTCTCGGAATGAGACAGTGCTGTCTCACCGGTGGTAGCGTCGTCTCATGGTGGCAGACCGAGAACGGGTCCTGCGCGCGGCTGCCGCGCTGCTGGTGCGGCGGCCCAACGCGGCGATGGCCGAGGTCGCGCAGGCGGCGGGGATAAGCAGGGCGACACTGCACCGGCTGGTGCCCAGCCGGGACGCGCTGGTGGTCGAACTGGCCAAGCTGGCGCTGACCGAGGGCGAGGCCGCGCTGGAGGCGGCCAAGCCGGAGGACGGTGACGCGGCCGAGGCGGTGCGCCGGGTGGTGCGCGAGCTGATGCCCATCGCCGACCTGTACGCCTTCCTCACCGGCGAGCACCTGCTGATCACCCGCCCCGAGCTGGACGCCGGGTACGACCTGCTCGACCGCAGGCTCACCGCGCTGATCCGGCGCGGCCAGGAGTCCGGCCAGTTCCGGGTGGACCTGAGCGCGGAGTGGCTGGTCGAGGCGCTGGTCGCGCTGCTCACCGGCGCCGGGTTCGCGGTGCTGGACGGCAAGCTGGCGCCTAGGGACGCGCCGCGCGCGGTGGCCGAGCTGCTCATCGGCGGCATGCTCAGGGGTGGGGTGCAGTGAGCGAGACCGCCGCAAGCCAGAGCACCGAGGTGCCCTCGAGGGCCCGCTGGATCGCGTTATCCGCGCTGGTGCTGGCGGTGCTGCTGATCGCGGTGGACGGCACCGTGCTGCACCTGGCACTGCCCATGATCACCGAGGAGCTCAAGCCCACCAGCCAGGAGCTGCTGTGGATCGGTGACATCTACTCCTTCGTGCTGGCCGGCCTGCTGGTCACCATGGGCACCCTCGGCGACCGGATCGGCCGGAAGAAGCTGCTGCTCATCGGCGCGGTGGCGTTCGGCCTGATCTCGGTGCTGGCCGCGTTTGCCACCACCTCTGCCATGCTCATCGCCGCCCGCGCGCTGCTCGGCCTGGCCGGCGCGACGATCATGCCCTCCACCCTGTCGATCATCCGGAACCTGTTCACCGACCCCAAAGAGCGGGTCATGGCGATCGGTATCTGGGGTGCCATGACCTCGGCTGGCGCGGCGGTCGGCCCGGTGGTCGGCGGCGTGCTGCTGCAGAACTTCCACTGGGGCTCGGTCTTCCTGATCAACGTGCCGGTGATGATCGTGCTGCTGATCGTCGGCTGGAAGGTGCTGCCGGAGTCCAAGGACCCCAAGCCGGGCGCCTGGGACCTGCCCAGTGCGGTCGCCTCACTGGTCGGCATGATCGCGCTGGTCTACGGCATCAAGGAGATCGCCGCGGTCGGCTTCGGCCTGCCCGCCGCGATCGGCCTCGGCGTCGGCGTGGTGGTGCTGGCCTGGTTCGCCCGCCGTCAGCTGAAGCTGCCGGTGCCGCTGGTCGACGTCCGGCTGTTCCGCACCGGCAAGTTCAGCGGCGCGGTCTTCGCCGACCTGCTCGCGGTGCTCGCGCTCTCCGGCGTGGTGTTCTTCGGTGCCCAGTTCCTCCAGCTGGTGCAGGGCTACCAGCCCTTCGACGCCGGTATCCGGGAGCTGCCGGTCACCGTCGGCGCGGTCATCTCCGGCCTGCTGGCAGGCGCCTTCGCCGCCCGGTACTCGGCAAGGGCGGTCTGCGCCAGCGGCCTCGGCCTGACCGCGTTCGCGCTGGGCGCGATCGTGTTCATCGAGGGCGACACCCCGTACCTGTACTTCGGCCTGATCCTGCTGTTGGTCGGCTTCGGCTGCGGCGCCTCGTTCACCATCTCGGCGAACGTGGTGCTCTCCGCGGTGCCCAAGGAGAAGGCAGGCGCCGCGGCGGCGGTCGCGGAGACCGCCTACGAGCTCGGCACCGCACTGGGCATCGCGCTGATCGGCTCGATCATGACCGCGGTCTACCGCGCCAACGTGATCCCGCCGCCCGGCCTGCCCGCCGAGGCGGTGGCCGTGGCCAAGGACTCCCTCGGCGGCGCCACCGACGTCGCCAGGAGCCTCGGCGAGCTCGGCCAGCAGCTGGTCACCGTGGCCCAGCATGCCTTCGTCGACGGCATGCACTGGGCCAGCGTCGCCTCCGCGGTGGTGATCGGCGCCGCCGCGGTGTCCGCCTGGTTCATGCTCAAGGGCGTCTCCGCCGACTCCACCGTCCAGCACTAAAGGTCAGCCAGCTCGGCCCGGACCAGGGCGGCCGCGAGCCGCGCCTGGTCCGGGCCACTGACCAGCTCACCCAGCTTCGCCGGATCCCCCGGCAGCCCGGCTTTTTCCGCGCCCTGCAACGCTTTCCGGTCGAAGTACGGCCGCAGCTCCGGCCACACCGCCTGCGCCTCGCGGCAGAAGATGTCCGCGCCCACCGGCCCGATCCGGGGGAACTCGGTGAGCAGCCCGGTCAGCTTCCCGGTGTCCCCGTCCGCCTCGGCGCGCAGCTCGCGCAGGTCGCCGTGCCAGCGCGCCAGCAGCAGCTGGGCGCCCTCGCCGAGCGCGGTCGCGGTGCTCTCGTCGTAGCGGACGTAGTGCGCGCGGCCCAGCGCGTCCACCCGCTCCTGCCAGCTCGCGGCCAGCATCTTCTCCGGGGTGCCGAAGACCTTCAGCTCACGGGCGGCGTCCACGGCGATGTCCGCGCGGATCCGGGTGGAGAGCAGGGTGGCCAGCACCAGCAGCCGGTACAGCGGGGCGGGCTTGTCCGCCAGCGTGATCCCCGCCTGCTCGGCATAGGTCCGGCCGCCCCGCTTGAGCAGGTCGCGCACGGTGTCCTGGGCACTCATGCGCTTCGGGTGCCCGGCGTCACCGGGTTCAAGCCCGCGGCGTGAGGAACTTCCCGGCGACCTCGAACAGCGTCTCCTCCCGGCCCGCGTACCAGTCATCCGGCCGCGGCCAGTGCGTCACCAGATCGGTGAAGCCCAGCTCAGCGGCCCGCCCCACCGCGTCCGCGAAGGCTTCGGGACTGGAGAGGGAGAACACCGGCCCCGCGTCCAGCTGGAGGTAGCGGTCGATCGAGGCGGGATCCCGGTCGCTGGCGGCCAGCGTCTCGTTGAACTTCTCGGTCACCACCCGCAGGTTCCGCCACCACTCGTCCAAGGTCTCCCCGCCGGTGCCCGTGGTCGACCAGCCCGCCCCGTGCTCGATCGCCAGCCCCATCGCCTTCGGCCCGTTGCCCGCCACCAGGAACGGCAGTCGCGCGGACCCCAGGCAGCCCGGCAACGTCCGCGCGTCCACCGCGGTGAAGAACTCGCCCCGGTAGGTCACGTGGTCCTCGGTCAGCAGCAGGTCGAGCAGCTCCACGAACTCCTTGAACCGCCGGAACCGCGCCATCGGCGGCAACACCGCACCCCCGAGCACGGTCGCGTCGAACCCGATCCCGCCCGCCCCCAGCCCCAGCGTGAACCGCCCACCGGAGATGTCGTCGAGGGACAGCAGCTCCCGGACGAAGCTGGCCGGGTGCCGGAAGTTCGGCGAGGCCACGAAGGTGCCCAGCCGGGCCTCGGTGGTCACGGTCGCGGCCGCGGTCAGCGTGGGCACGGTGCCGAACCACGGCCCGTCCGCCAGCGACCGCCAGGCCAGGTGGTCATAGGTCCACAGGTGGTCGAAGCCGAGCTCCTCCGCCGTCCGCCACCGCCGGGCCGCTTCGGACCAGCGGAGTTCGGGCAGGATCACAATGCCGAAGCGCATATCCGCCGAGCCTAGTCAGCTGGCACCTCTGTTGTCGGTAGTCATCGCTACTGTCGCGGGGATCGCTGGATCGGATGTGGGGAGTGGCCACTGTGGGCGGGTTTTTGCGCGTCGGCGAGGTGTACCGCTACGCGAGCAGCAGGGACCAGAACTCTCCCATGTTGGACGGCTGCCCCAACTACCACTACGTGACGCACTCGCCAGGGGAGAAGTTGGCTCTCCTGGAGGCGGGCATCAACGGGATGGCCAAGGTCGGTGAACGGCGCCCGGCGATTCTCATCCGTTCGAGTCCACGGAAGGCAGGCACGGAAGACACGCCGTGGCACGACGTTTTCGACTTGGACCACGGCCACGTCCGCTATTTCGGTGACCACAAGGTGACCTCGACCAAGCCGGTGGGTCGAACGACCGGAAATGCCGCGCTCCTGGAAGCGTTCGTCGGCCATCAGGGACGGACTCCGGAAGCGCGGGTCGCGGCTGTCCCCTTGCTGCTGTTTCGTTCGGTGTCGCACAACGGCAAACACAAGGGGTATCTGGAGTTCTGCGGACTGGGCATCATCGAGCGGGCCGAGCGGCTGGTGCAGCGGAGCGGAGGCGAACACACGTCTTTCGTCAACTACGTCTACGACATCGCGCTGATCGACCTGTGTGAGGAAGAGGACCAGGTCTCCTGGGACTGGGTGGCCGCGCGCAGGGACGAGAACGTCACCGACCAGGAGGCGCTCGCTCGTGCGCCACGGGCCTGGCAGGAGTGGGTGCGGCGCGGCAACTCCGCGTTGCCGAGGCTCCGGCGCCAGGTGGCGCGCGCCAAGGTCGTCAAGGTCCGCGACCAGCGCCCGAAGACCAGCATCGACAAGGCTGAGCTGGACTGGGTCTACCAGCGCTTCGACGGCCACAAGCACGCGTTTGAGGCATTGGCCTCCGCTGTGGCGGCCCGGGTGTTGGGAGCCGGTGGGCAGAATTACCGCGAAGGCTGGTTGACGAGCAGATCCGGCGACGGCGGAACCGACTTCGTCGGCAGGCTCGATATCGGCAGCGGTCTGGCCGGCACCAGTCTGGTCGTGCTCGGACAGGCCAAGTGCGTCAAACCCACCTCGTTGATCAGCGCGGAGCAAATCGCTCGGGTGGTGGCTCGGTTGCGTCGTGGCTGGATCGGTGTCTACGTGACCACCGCGGCCTACTCGGAGAAGGCACAGCAGGAAATCGTGGAGGACCAGTATCCGATCGTGCTGATCAGCGGGATGGAGCTGCTGCGCGAACTCCGGCGGATGGCGCGGGACGATTTTGGCGACGACCTGCCCGCCTGCGTCGAGCACCAGTTGTCCGAGCGGGAAATGGCGGTCACCCATCGCCGCCCGGAAGAGATCTTGCTCCAGTGACGGCGGGACAACTTCGGCGCAGGATCACAGCGCCGAACCGGCTGCGACCGTGCCCTGGTCAGGCAGGATGAACGGCGTGCGCAAACCGTTGCTGGTGGCATCTGACGTGGACGGAACCCTGATCGACCCGCTGGACCGCATCAGTGATCGCACCCGGCGGGCGGTGGCCGCGGTGCGCGCGGACGGGGTGCCGTTCGTGCTGGCCACCGGCAGGCCGCCGCGGTGGGTGCACCTGATCAGCGATGAGCTGGAGCTGGACGGGTACGCGGTGACCGCCAACGGCGCCCTGGTCTACGACGTGGGGGAGCGGCGGGTGGTGCGGAGCTGGTTGCTCGAGCCGCCGCTGCTCGGGGATGTGGCTTCGGCGTTGCTCAAGGCGATCCCGGGTTGTGCGTTCGCGGTGGAGCGGGCGCCGGATGGGGCGGCGCCGACCTTTGTGCCCGACCAGCCCTACGGGGCCTTCCTGGCCGAGAACGGGTACACGCACGCGTGGCCGGAGTCGCGGTCGGTGGAGGTCAGCCGGGCCGAGGTGCTCGGGCACCCGGCGATCAAGCTGCTGGTCCGGCACGAGGGGATGACCAGCGAGGAGATGAGCGCGGCGGCCGAGGCGGTGCTGGCCGGGGCGGTGGGGATCACCTTCTCCACCTCGGCCGGGCTGATCGAGCTGGCCTCGCCCGGCATCACCAAGGCGACCGGGCTGGCCTGGGTGGCCGAGCAGCTCGGGGTGGCGCAGGCCGATGTGCTCGCCTTCGGCGACATGGCCAACGACCTGGAGATGATCAAGTGGGCCGGTTGCGGGGTGGCCATGGGCAACGGGTTGCCCGAGCTGGTGGCGCTGGCCGACGAGGTGACCGCGAGCAACTCCGAGGACGGGGTGGCCGCGGTGCTGGAACGCTGGTTCTGACCGAGCCGGGCTTACCACTAGCATCTGCCCGGTGATGGCGCTCGACGTTCTCATTCCGTACTACGGCGATCCGGACTACCTGATGAGGGCGGTGCACAGCGTCCGCGCGCTGGTGGACACCGACTGGCGGCTGGTCATCGTCGAGGACTGCTACCCCGACGGGCCCGCGGTGGAGAAGCGGATCGCCGAGCTCGGCGACGACCGCATCGTCTACCACCGCAACGAGACCAACCTGGGCACCGCGGGCAACCACTTCCGCTGTGTGCAGCTGGCCGAGCGCGAGCGGTTCGTGGTGATGGGCGCGGACGACCTGCTGCTGCCCAACTACGGCACCCAGCTCGCCGAGCTGCTGCAGCGGTATCCGGACGCCGCGCTGGTGCAGCCGGGCGTGCAAGTGATCGACGAGGCCGACCAGCCGTTCCTGCCGCTGCCGGACCGGGTCAAGGCGCTGGCCGGTCCGGGCAAGAAGGAGACCGAGCTGCTCGGCGAGGCGGCCGCGGTCAGCCTGCTGCGCGGTAACTGGCTCTACACCCCGGCCATCGCCTACCACCGCGACCTCACCGCGCACCTGCCGTTCCGGGAGGGCACCGACGCGGTGCACGACCTGGGACTGGTCATCGACGTGCTGCTGCAGGGCGGTTCCCTGGTCGTCGGCGAGGAGCCCGCGTTCCAGTACCGGCGGCACCGGGCCGGGCACTCCAGTTCCGCGGCCAAGACCGGGCAGCGGTTCGAGCAGGAGCGGGACTACTTCGCCCAGATCGAGGCCGAGCTGCGCGAGCGCGGCTGGCACCAGGCGGCCAAGGCCGCGAAGCGCCGGTTGTTCTCCCGGCTGAACGCGCTCACCCAGCTGCCCGGCGCGGTGGCTTCGGGGCAGGGGGCGGCAGTCCGGACCCTCCT
Source organism: Crossiella sp. NPDC003009 (assembly GCF_053591555.1). Taxonomy (NCBI): domain Bacteria; kingdom Bacillati; phylum Actinomycetota; class Actinomycetes; order Pseudonocardiales; family Pseudonocardiaceae; genus Crossiella; species Crossiella sp. NPDC003009. Next base: position 49,531 of record NZ_JBSFUA010000019.1, read on the forward strand.
CGGGCACGCCCTGCGCTGACCCTAGGGTTGGGGCGTGGCTAACTCCTCCGCGCGCACCGCGGTGCTCATGGGACTCGGGCTCGCGGTGCTCGGCGCGTCCGGGTTCGGTTTCCTCGCCGTGGTCGGCGCGACCCTGACCCCGAGCGACCAGGCCGGGGTGCTCGGCCTCTACCTGATCATCAACATCATCGGGCCGGGCCTGTTCGTGGCGCTGGAGCAGGAGACCAACCGGGTGCTCAGCAGCGGGACTGCCGCCGGCGTGGACCCGAGGCCGGGGATCCGGCGGGCCGCGCTGCTCGGCGCCGGGCTGGCCGGGGTGACGGTGCTGGTGGTGCTGGCCATCTCGCCGATCCTGGTGGAGCGCAACCTCGGCGGGCACTCCTCGCTGCTGCTGTGGATCGTGCTGGGCACGCTGGCCTCGGCCGCCATCTTCTTCGCCCGCGGGCTGCTGGCCGCCGGTCAGCAGTTCACCGGCTACGCGGCCAGCCTGGCCACCGAGGGGCTCACCCGGTTGCTGCCCTGTCTGGCGCTGGCCCTGCTCGGTTACGCCACGGTCGACGGCTACGGGCTGATCTTCGCCCTCGGTGGCGCCTTCGCGCTGCTGGTCGCGCTGCCCTGGCTGCGCCGGGCGCTGGCCGCGACCAAGATCACCGCCGAACCCGCCGAACCCGCCGACCCGGCCAACGCGGCCGCCGTGCTCGCCGGGCACAGCACCCGGACCATCGCGCACGGGCTGGCGCTGCTCGGCCTGGCCACCCTGCTCGCCCAGCTGGTGGCCAACCTGGCCCCGCTGGTGGTCACCGGCCGGATGCCGGAGGCGCCCGCGGTGGCCGTCGCCTTCGGCTACGCCTTCGTGCTCACCCGGGTGCCGTTGCTGCTGTTCGGGCCGGTGCAGGCGATGATGCTGCCCGGGCTGACCGCGGCCGCGGTGCGCGGCGACCTGGCCGAGGTGCGCCGCCGGGTCGGGCTCATCCTGCTCGCCGTGGCCGGGGTCGGGCTGCCCGGCGCGCTGCTGTCCGCGCTGGTCGGGCCTTGGCTGGTGGTCGCCTTCTTCCAGGCGAAAGTGCCGCCGTCCGCGCTGGTCATGGGCCTGCTCGGGCTCTCGACCGTACTGCTGATGATCGCCCAGGTGCTCCAGCCGGCACTGGTGGCCGTCGGCAGGCACCGGGTGGTCACGATCGGCTGGGTGATCGGCACCGCGGTGCTGGTCGCGATCATGCTGCTGCCGGGCGAGCCGATCGGCACCGCGGTGGTCGCCCAGCTGGCCGGGCCGCTGCTGGTGGCGCTGGTGACCGCGGGCGGGCTGTGGCGCGCGGTCCGGGACCGCGCGCCGGTCGGGGTCAGCTGAGTCCGGCCCGTTCCCGCGCCCAGGCCACCACGTTGGCCACGCCGGTGGCCAGGTCGGTGGCCGGCTTCCAGCCCAGCTCGGCGTGCGCGGCCGAGGAGTCCAGCACCATCGCGGCCAGGTCGCCCGGCCGGGCCGGGGCGAACTCCGGCTCGCGGTCCACGCCGGCGGCCCTGGCCACCACGCGGTGCAGCTCCAGGTCGGAGGTCTCCACCCCGGTGCCCAGGTTGAACCGGCGGCCGCCGCCTGCCTCGCCACTGGCCTTGACCAGCGCGTCCACGATGTCGCCGACGTAGATGTAGTCGCGGGTGTTGTCGCCCTTGCCGAAGACCTTGGTGGGCCCGCCGCTGGTCAGCGCGCCCGCGAAGATCGCCACCACGCCCGCCTCGCCGTGCGGGTCCTGGCGCGGGCCGTAGACGTTGCCGAAGGCCAGCGCGGTGTAGTCCAGGCCGTGCAGCTGCCGGTACTGGCGCAGGTAGGTCTCGCCGGTGAGCTTGCTGCTGGCGTAGGGCGAGAGCGGGTTGGTCGGCGCGGTCTCGGCCACCGGCAGGTCGGTGGTCGGCCCGTAGATGGCCACCGAGGAGGCGAAGAGCACCTTGCGGGTGCCTGCCGCGCGGGCGGCCTCCAGCACGGCGACCGTGCCCAGCACGTTGACCTTGGCGTCGTGCAGCGGGTCGGCCACGCTGGCCCGCACGTCCACCTGGGCGGCCAGGTGGAAGATCACCTCGGGCGCCGCCTCGGCGACGGCCGCGGCCAGATCGGGGCCGGTCACGTCCAGCTCGACGAACCGGAACCGCTCGTTGCCCATGGCCCCGTCCAGGTTGGCCAGGCGGCCGTTGGACAGGTCGTCGAACACGGTCACCTGGTGACCCTCGGTCAGCAGCCGATCGCTCAGATTGGAGCCGATGAAACCGGCGCCCCCCGTGACCAGAACTCGCATAGAACGCCCCTTGTGAACCGTGTCAAGCTGGTTGAACTACCATAGCCCGGTCGTGTCGTCCGCCTGATTTGGAGCCTTACGGCAATGTCTGACCACGACGACGTCTGGGTGGTCGTACCCGTCTACAACGAAGACAAGGTCATCGCCGAGGTAGTCGAGAACACCAGGAAGACCTTTCCCAACATCGTCTGCGTGGACGACGGGAGCGCCGACCGGTCCGCCGAGGAGATCGCCCGCACGGGTGCGCACCTCGTCCGGCACCCGGTGAACCTCGGGCAGGGCGCTGCCCTGCAGACCGGGCTGTCGTACGCGCTGGGCAGGCCGGGGGCGAAGTACTTCATCACCTTCGACGCCGACGGTCAGCACCGCGTGGAAGACGCGCTGGCCATGATCGCCGAGGTCAAGTCGGGCAGCTGCGATGTCGCGCTCGGTTCCCGCTTCCTCAACAAGGCGGTCACCGTCCCGTGGATCAAGCGGGTGGTGCTGCGCACGGTGGTCGCGCTGAGCCCGAAGGCACGCAAGCTGCAGCTCACCGACGCGCACAACGGCCTGCGGGTGTTCAGCCGCCCGGTGGTCGAGCGCCTGCGCATCTCCATGAACGGCATGGCGCACGCCTCGGAGATCGTCTCGTTCCTCTCCGTGGCCAACGTCCGGGTCAAGGAGGTGCCGGTGACGATCCTCTACACCGAGTACTCCATGTCCAAGGGACAGTCCCTGGTCAATGGGGTCAACATCCTGTTCGACCTCTCGGTCAAGCAGCGGGGGAACTAGGCAATGCTCATCATCCAGCTCGTCCTCCTCTTCTCCGTGGTCATCCTGCTGTTCTTCTTCACCCGGCGCAGGCACAGCGTGCGGATGCAGGCGGGCAAGCGGATCGCGTTCTTCGGCTTCATCGCCTTCTGCGTGTACGCGGTGGCCCGGCCGGACGACCTCACCGTGGCCGCCAAGCTGGTCGGGGTCGGCCGGGGCGCCGACCTGCTGCTGTACCTGCTGGCGGTGGCGTTCATCTTCCTGGCGTTCAACACCTACCTGCGTTTCCGCGGGATCGACCAGCGCTTCACCGACCTGGCCCGCGCCATCGCCATCCGCGAGGCCGAGCTGGTCAACCGGGAGCGCGGGCTGAACGTGTTCACCGCCGCGGTCGCCCCGCAGCCGGCGCACGAGCCGGAGGACACCGACCCGACGGTCGCCGAGGCCGAGGCCGCCGAGGCCACCGCCGTGGAGAAGCCCGCCGCGTCCACGACGGCCAAGTCCGAAGCCAAGATCAGCTCGGTCACCGCTTAACTCACGGGAGCACGGCCGCCACCTCGTCCGCGACGTGGCGGCCGATCTCCAGCGCGCTGGTCGCGGCCGGGGACGGCGCGTTCAGCACGTGCACCTGCCGGGGCGCGCGGTCGATCAGGAAGTCCTCGACCAGCCCGCCGTCCGGGCGCAGCGCCTGCGCGCGCACCCCGGCCTCGGCTGGCACCAGGTCGGCGGCGGTCACCCCGGGCACCAGCCGAGCCAGGCTGGCCGCGAACAGGCGCTTGGAGAACGAGCGCAGCATCTCCTGCGCGCCGGTGCGGGTGTGCTTGCGGGCCAGCCGCCAGAAGCCGGGAAATCGCAGCGTGTCGGCCAGGTCCCTGGGTGAGAGGTCCCGCCACCGGTAACCCTCCCGGCGCAGCGCGAGCACCGCGTTGGGGCCCGCGTGCACGCCGCCGTCGAGCATCCGGGTCAGGTGCACGCCCAGGAACGGGAACCGGGGGTCGGGCACCGGGTAGATCAGGCCGCGCACCAGGTGCCGGGCCTGCGGCCGCAGCTCGTGGTACTCGCCGCGGAAGGGCACGATCCGGGCCGACGGACGCCGTCCGGCCAGCCGGGCGATCCGGTCGCTGTGCAGGCCGGCGCAGTTGACCACCGCGTCCGCCCGTACCTCGCCGCCGCCGGTCACCAGCAGCACGCCCGCCGGCCTCGGGTACACCGCGCGCACCTCGGCCCCGGTGCGCAGGTCGGCCCCGCGCTCGCCGAGCAGCCGGACCAGCGCCGCGCACACCCCCGGGTAGTCGATGATCCCGGTGGACTCCACCCGCAGCGCGGCCACGCAGCGCGCCGCCGGCTCGTACTCCGCGGCCTCGGCCGGACTCAGCAGCCGGGCGGGCACCCCGTTCGCGGCCGCCCGCTCGTGCAGCACGCGCAACCGGGGCAGCTCCGCCTGCTCGGTGGCCAGCACCAGCTTGCCGCACACCTGCACGGCCACCCCGTGCTCCTTGGCGAAGGCGACCATAGATGTGTTGCCCGCCACGCACATCCGGGCCTTGAAGCTGCCAGGGGCGTAGTACAGCCCGGCGTGGATCACTCCGCTGTTGTGCCCGGTCTGGTGCCGGGCGAAGCCGTTCTCCTTCTCCAGCAAGGTGATCCGCTGCCCTCGGCCGGCCAGCTCGTGCGCCACGGCCAGCCCCACGATGCCACCGCCGACCACCGCGATGTGTGCCATACCGGACACCGTACGGCCCCGGTCCGGCCTGGTGCGCGGGCCGAACAGGCGGATCCGTAGGCTCAGGGGTGACTGTGGCCAGGGGGACGAGACCGGGGACCAAAGGTGCTTTCACTGACAGGCGCGGACATCGCGCTGGTGCTTGGCTACGCGCTGTTGCTGTTCGGGCCCGGCCTGGCCATCGCGGCGGCCGGTGGGCTGCGCGGCTGGCGGCTGGTGGCGGTGGCGCCGCTGCTGACCTACGGCATCGGCGGCGCGGTCGGCCCGATCGCCAAGCAGTTCGGGTTGTCCTGGGGGCCGATGACCCTGCTCGGCGCCGCGCTCGTGGTGTTCGTGCTGGTGCTGGTGATCCAGCTGGTGACGGCCTGGCTGCGCGGCCGCCGCCCGCAGCGGCCGGAGACGGACCCGCTGCCGGTCTGGTCCCGGCGCGCGCAGTGGGGCGTGATCGGCGCGACCGCGTTCGCGGTGCTGCTCGGCGGGGCCGTGATCCTGCTCGGCCTGCGGAACCTGCAGGCCATCCACCAGGACTGGGACGCGGTCTTCCACGGCGCGGCGGTCCGGTTCATCGCCGACTCCGGCGACGGCACCCCGGCCGCGCTCAAGGCGATCAACAACTACAACCTGGACAGCTTCTTCTACCCCAACGGCTACCACCTGATCGCCGCGGCGGTCTACCAGCTCACCGGCGCGACCGTGCCCGCGGTGCTCAACGCCCAGCTGTTCCTGGTGCCGCTGTTCCTGACCACCGGCCTGGTCGCGCTGCTGCGCTCGATGCGCGCGCCCGCGCTGCTCACCGCGGTGACCGCGGCGCTGAGCGCGGCGTTCTCCGCGGTGCCGTGGGACATCCTGTGGCGCGGTCCGCTGCTGCCCTACGCCACCGGCCTGGTGCTGGTGCCCGCCTTCCTGGTGCTGCTCGGCCAGGTGCTGGCCACCCGGCGGATCTGCCTGCTGCTGCTCACCGCGATCGCCGCGGTCGGCCTGGTGGCCCTGCACCCCAGCGCGGCCTTCATCGCGATCGGCTTCGCCGTCTTCCAGGTCGCCCAGTTCTGGTACCGGCACCGCAGGGAGGTCGTGCCCGGCCTGGTCGCGCTGGCCGGGGTCGGCGTGCTGGCCGCGGTGATCGGCCTGCCGCACCTGCTCGGCGCGCTCGGCGCGGCCGGCGCGGACGAGCCGGTGAACTGGGCTTCGGTCGGCTCGCCGCCCGCCGCGATCGCCGAGCTGATCACGCTCAACCACGGATCGCCGTTCCCGCAGTGGTTCCTGGTGCCGTTCGTGCTGATCGGCCTGGCCGGGATCAAGCGGCTGCGCCGGTTCACCTGGTTCCTGCTGGGCTGTGCGTTCTTCGGCTTCCTGACCATGCTGGCCTACTCCTACGACCACCCGATCGTCTCCGCGCTGACCAGGCCCTGGTGGGACGACCGGTTCCGGCTGGCCGCGATCGCCACCATCGGCCTGATCCTCATCGCCGCGAACGGCGTGCTGATCAGCCGGGACTGGCTGCTGCACCAGCTGCGCACCAGGGACCGGCTGACCAGGCTGCGGGTGCTGGCCAAGCCGGTGGTGCTGCTGCTGGTGATCCTGAGCGTGGTGGGCGTGGCCAGCCGCGGTTTCTACCTCACCCGCAACGCCACCCGGATGAGCTGGGGCTGGTACAACGGCAAGACGGTGACCCCGGGCGAGGTGGTCGCGCTGCAACGGATCAAGCCGATCGTCGGCCCTGGGCACGTGGTGATGAACGACCCGTTCGACGGCTCGGCCTGGATGCGCGCGCTGGCCGGCCTGACCCCGGTGTTCGGGCACGTGGTGGCGCCGGAGAGCTACGAGGCGCTGGACCAGCCGCGCAAGCTGCTGCTGGAGAAGTTCAACGAGTTCGACACCAACGCCGAGGTCCGCAAGGCGGCCAAGCAGCTGAAGGTCGAGTACGTCTACGTCAGCGCCGGCTTCATCCGGGCGGGCAACCGGCGGGCCAACGGCCTGCGCGGCCTGGACATGGTGAAGTCGCTGGAGATGGTCGACGACAGCCCGGACGACCGGCTCTACCGGATCAAGCCGGGCGCCTACGACCGCTGAGGCCCGGCTCACAGCAAGGCAACGATCCTTCCTTTTCCAACGTGACTCATCGGGGATGGGTTCTTTGGGGGGAGACAAATGTCTGCTGTGTTGTTGGCGCTGTCCGCGGCGCTGTTGTTGTTGCCCGGCCTGGTGATCGGGCTGGCGGCCGGCTTGCGCGGCTGGCTGCTGGCGGCCGGCGCGCCGGTGCTGACCTACGGGTTGGCCGGGGTGCTCGGGCCGCTGGCGCCCGCGCTGGGGCTGCGCTGGTCGCCGTGGGTGCTGCTGGGCGGCGCCGCACTGTTCGCGCTGGGGCTGGCCGTGATCCGCGGTCGCCTGGTCGAGCCGGAGCGGGTGTGGACCCGGTCCAAGCACCTGGTGGTGGCCGGCTCGGTGACGCTGGCCGCCGGGGTCGGCGTGGGGCTGTTGTTCTTCGCCAGCAAGGGGTTCAGCGCGATCCCGCAGTTCTGGGACGCGATCTTCCACGGCAACGCGGTCCGGTTCATCGCCGACTCGGGCAACAGCGCGCCCAGTGGGCTCAACGTGATCGCCCAGCCCGCGGCGCAGAACTACTTCTACCCCAACGGTTATCACCTGGTGGTGGCCACCGTGCACCAGTTCGGCGCCAGTACCGTGGTGCAGGCGCTCAACGCGATGAACGCGCTGCTGATCGGGGTGTTCGCGCTGTCCATGACCGCCCTGCTGCGCACGCTGCGGGTGCGCGCGGCGATCGTGGCGGTGACCGCGTTGCTGTGCTGCGCCTTCACCGGTTTCCCCTACGACCTGCTGACCTGGGGCCCGCTCTACCCGTACGCCACCGGGGTGGCGCTGCTGCCCACCGCGCTCGCGCTGGTGGTCCGCGCGCTGGACGCGCCGCGGCCCGCGCTGGTCGCGGTGACCGCGCTGGCCCTGGTCGGCCTGACCGCGATCCACCCGAGCGTGTCCATCGCGGCCGCGGTGTTCGGCCTCGGCCTGCTGGCCCAGCGCTGGCTGACCGCCCGCCGGGTCCCGCTCGGTGAGCTGCTGACCCTGGCCGTGCTGGTCGCCGGCGCGCTGGCACTGGGCATCGCGCACGTGCTGGGCACGCTGAGCGCGGCAGGCGGCCCCGCCTACGACTGGGCGGTGCAGCGCGGTGTGCCGGAGGCCCTTGGGCGCCTGGTGTTCTTCACCCGGTCCTTCGACGAGCCGCAGTGGTGGCTGATCCTGCCGTTCGTGATCGGCGTGCTGGCCTTCCGCCGCCTGCTGCCGCTGCTGTGGCTGCTGGTCGTCTCGCTGGGCTTCGGGCTGCTGTCAGTGGGCGCCGCGGCCTACGAGGGCCCGTGGGTGGCCCTGCTGACCGCGCCCTGGTGGAACGACGAGTGGCGGCTGGCCGCGCTGTACCTGCTCGCGGTGCTGCCGGTGACCGCGCTGGGCCTGGTCACCGTGCTGGACCTGGTGCGCCGGCCGCTGCCGCGCCGGATCGGGCTGGTGGCCGCCGCGCTGAGCGTGCTGCTGTTCGGCTACCTGAGCAACGGGCTCTACCACCAGCGCAACGGCAACCGGCTGGCGATCACCTTCGGCGGCGGCCCCACGGTCACCGACCTGGAGCACCAGGCGATGAACCACCTGGCCGGGCTGGTCCGGCCGGGCGAGATCGTGTTCAACGACGCCCAGGACGGCTCGCCCTGGATGTGGGCGCTCACCGGTGTCCGCCCGGCCTTCGGGCATGCGCTGGCCGGCACCGAAGGCGACGGTCTCGGCAAGGAGCGCCCGCTGCTGCGCGAACGCTTCCACGCCTACGACACCGATCCCGAGGTGCGCGCCGCGGCCAAGGCGCTGGGCGTGCGGTTCGTCTTCATCGGCCAGGGTTTTGTCACCGGCAGCCAGCAGCGCGCGCCCGGCCTGGTCGAGCTGGACAAGGTGCGCTCGCTGCGGGTGGTCTACGAGAACCCGGACGCCAAGATCTACCAGCTGACCGAGCCGGACGGTCAGCGCCCTGCCGACCAGCCGGGGAAGACGCCGCCGGGCGGGCCGGTCGTGGTCAGCAGCTCGCCGGTCAAGCCGAAGCCGAGCAGCTCCACCCCGTCCTGACCGGTGATCGCGGCCGCCTGGTCGGCCAGCTCGCCGCGCAGCTCCGACCAGGCCAGGCCGGCCGGCTTGCCGGTGCCGACCACCAGCGAGCCGTCCACCCGCCTGCCGTGCAGCACCACCGAGTCGCCGGTCACCGCCAGGCCCAGTCCGGACAGGCCCTCGGTGCCCGGCCGCACCATCGCCTCGCCGCCGGTGGCGATGGCCAGCGCGCCGCTGCCCTCGACCGGGTAGGCCAGCAGCCCGCCGCCGACCACCGGGGGCCCGGCCGGTCGCGGTCCGCGCACCGGCGGCTCGGCGGTGAAGCCCTCGCCCTGCTGCCGCCAGCGCAGCACGCCGGTGCGGGTGCTCGCCGCCACGGTCAGCCCAGGGCCGACCGCGAGGCCGTCCTGCACGTCCGTGCCGCCCAGGTCCAGCCAGCCGGTCGGCCAAGTGTCCGACGTGGACTGCCGGAGCGCGCTCACCCCGCCGCCGCCGTTCTTCACCAGCACCACCAGCGCGCCACTGGCATCCCGGGCGGCCACCGGCACGCCGACCGAGCCGCGCCTGCCGGGCAGGACGCGCTCGTTCGGGCTGCCCAGCCTGGTCCAGGCCCAGGAGCCCGGCGTGGTCACCACCACCTCGTCGGAGTCGCGGTCGCGGGCGAAGACGTGCAGGCGGCCGTGCCGGTCCGCGGCCACGCTCACCCCGGGGTTCAGCGTGGCCCCGCCCACCGGCGCAGGGCCGGACCAGGTACTGCCGGTGCGGCGCCAGAAGGTCAGCTCGCCTGCGCGCACCGCGAAGGCGTACCGCGAGCCGTCCGCGTCGGCACCCGCCCAGGTCGAGCCGGTGGGCCAGCGCGGGTACTGGCGGCGCAGCCAGCCGTCGTAGGGCTCGCCGAGGCTGACGTCGGAGTCGTGCGGGACGTACGCGCCGAAGGTGTCCAGCTTGTCCCGCTGCTCGGCCCCGGACAGGTTCACCGGGGCCTCGGCGACGTTGTAGTTGCGGTAGTTCAGCTCCACCGCCGAGCCGCCGGCCTTCCGGTACTCCCGCACCGCCGCCGCGGCCAGCCGGGCCGCGATCACGTGGTCGGGGTGGTCGTTGAACCGGACCCAGTTCTTGGCGTACCTGGGGTCGGGGCTGGGATCCTGCGCGCGCAGCACGGTGGGCCGGAACCGGGCCAGCAGGTCGACCAGCAGCTGGATCACCTGGCCCCTGGTGTACTCGTACGGCCTGGGCAGCTGGCCGCCTGCCGGGGTGAGCGTGCGCAGTTTCAGCGCCTCCGCCTGGTCCAGCCAGAGCCGGGTCAGCGCGTGCTTGCCGCCGTTGGCCCTCGGATCGTTGTCCTCCGGCAGGTTCACGAACACCAGCTGGACCTCGGGCCTGGCCGCCAGCGTGTACAGCTCCACACCGTGATCAGGATCACTGTCCAGCCGCTCGGCCCGCCACTCGTCTGCCACCCCGGCCATCCGCGCGTATGCGGACCGGGTGCCAGCTTGCCGTTGCGCTGCGTAACCATTCGCGTCAGGCTTGTCCGTTTCGCCCGCGGTGAGATAGACGCCCACGGTCGGCTTCTTTGCCCTGATTCCGGCCGCCAAGTCCGGGTTCATGAAGATGATGTCGTCATCGGCGTGTGCGATGATCTGCATGAACCTTGCTTCCGGCGTGCCGGGTGGCAGAGTGGGCTGCGCAGGCGGGCTCGTGCAGGAAATCAGCGCGACGGCCAACGCGCCAGCGAGCAGCAGAGTTCCCCAATGGCGGAACGGGACGCGGTGCATGACACCGAACGTAGTCATTTATCGGACTCGTTCCCCATAACGGTGCAACCTGAAGACGACCTGAAGCGTCCCCGGAGCGTGACCCGAACCAGAAGTCGGCGCCTGTCCGTCGTGGTGCCCTGCTTCAACGAGGAGCAGGGCCTGGCCCAGCTGCACGCCACCCTCCTTGAGGTGCTGCCCACGGTGGCCGACGACTTCGAGGTGCTGCTCGTCGACGACGGCAGCAGCGACGGCACGCTGGCCGAGATGCGCCGGATCAGCGCGCTCAGCCCGCAGTTCCGCTACCTCGCGCTGAGCCGCAACTTCGGCAAGGAAGCCGCCATGCTGGCCGGGCTCAGCGAGGCCTCCGGGCACGCGGTGGCGATCATGGACGCCGACCTCCAGCACCCGCCGCAGCTGCTCGGCGCGATGCTGACCAAGCTGGACGAGGGTCACGACCAGGTGGTGGCCCGGCGCACCAGGGACGGCGACGGGCGGGCCCGCACCTTGGTCTCCCGGCTGTACTACCGGCTGATCAACCGGATGGTCGAGGTCGACCTCAAGGACGGGGTCGGCGACTTCCGGGTGCTCAGCCACCGCGCGGTGCGCGCCCTGCTCTCCCTCGGCGAGTACAACCGGTTCTCCAAGGGCCTGTTCTCTTGGATCGGCTTCGACACCGCGATCGTGGACTACGACAACGTGGCGCGGCAGCACGGCAGCTCCAAGTGGAGCTTCGGCTCGCTGCTCAACTACGGCATCGACGGGGTCGTCTCGTTCAACAACCGGCCGCTGCGGATCGCCATCTACCTCGGTGTGCTGGTCACCGTGCTGGCCTTCCTCTACGCCGGGTACGTGGCCGTGGACGTGATCTTCACCGGGGTGGACGCGCCGGGCTACGCCACGCTGATGGTGGGCATCGCCGGGCTCGGCGGCATCCAGTTGCTCTTCCTCGGCGTGATCGGGGAGTACCTGGGCCGCATCTACTACGAGACCAAGCGCCGCCCGCACTTCCTGGTCAAGGAGGCCAGCGAGCCGCAGCCGCCCGCGCTCACCGTGCTGGGCCCCAAGGCGGTCGAGCACTCCGAGGAGCTGCACCAGCGGGCCACCGCGCCGTGGGCGGTCCGGCGGTGATCCCGGGGCGGGTGCTGCGCTTCGCACTGGTCGGCGCGGTCAACACCGGCGTCTACTACGGCCTCTACCTGGCCCTGCACCTGGTGCTGCCGTACCTGGCCGCGCACGTGCTGGCCTTCCTGCTGGCCATGGTCGGCTCCTACTTCCTCAACTGCCACTTCACCTTCCGCACCAAGCCGACGCTGCGGAAGTTCCTGCTCTTCCCGCTGTCCAACGCGGCCAACTTCGCGATCACCTCGCTCGGGCTCTACCTGCTGGTGGACCTGGGCGGCATGAACTCCACCGTCGCGCCGCTGCTGGTGGCCGTGCTGGCCATCCCGGTGACCTTCGTGGTCTCGCAGATGGTGTTGGTGGGCAAGGAAAAGGCAGCCGCTCGGTGAAATCCTGGCTCAACCGCGCCGCCGTGCCGCTCGGGCTGGCCGCCTTCGTCGCGCTGCTCGCCCAGGTGCCCTTGCTGCGCAACCCGAACTTCTACTTCACCGACGACAGCGCGGCCCAGTTCCTGCCGATGTGGCACCGGCTGGGTGAACAGCTGCTGGCCGGGAACTGGCCGCCGCTGCTGGACAACGACTCCTGGATGGGCGGCAACCTGGCCGCCGAGGCGCTCTTCGGCGTGTGGAACCCGGTCAACCTGGCCAACTACCTGCTGGTGGCCGGGCTCGACGACCTGGCGCTGTCGGCCGCCGTGGTCAAGACCGAGTTCCTGGTGCTGCTCGCGCTCGGGGTCTACCTGCTCTGCCGGGAGTACGGCGCGGCCCGCTGGGCCAGTGCCGCGCTCGCCGCCGCGCTGCCCTTCGGCGGCTTCACCCTCTACTTCCAGGCGAGCACCTGGGTGGCCGGGCTGATGGCCTTCGCCTGGGTGCCCCACGTCTGGTGGTCGGCCCGGCGCAGCGCGCGCGGTGAGCTGTACCCGTTGTGGCCCTTCGTCTTCGGTGCGCTGTGCGTGACCAACGGCAACCCCTACGGCGTGCTCGGCGTGTGCGCGGTCCTGTTCGGACTGCTGGTGGAGTTCTGGCTGCGCAAGGACAAACCCGCGCTGCGCCGGGTGCTGCTGGTCGGTGTCTGCGTGGCCGCGGTGGTGCCGCTGGTGTTCCTGCCGCTGCTGGGCGCCTCCGCGGTGGGCCTGCGCACCGGCAAGGAGCTGTTCAACATCGGCCAGCTGGTGCCCTCCCTCACCGACCTGCTCAACCTGAGCCTGCCCAGCCACCTGCCCGGCATCCGCGCTTTCGACCCCAGCGCCTACCGGATGACCGTGCCCGCCACCTACTTCGCTTGGTTCGTGCTGCCGCTGCTGGCCTGGCTGGACTTCGGCGTGCTCAAGCGCCGCTGGCGGGAGCTGGCCGCGGTGTTCACCGTGGCGGCCGGCTACCTGCTGCTCAGCCTCGGTCCGTCCAACCTGTGGATGTTCCGCTGGCCGCTGCGGCACGTGGAGTCGCTGTTCCTGGCCCTGGCCGTGCTCACCGCGGTGCTGTTGACCCCGGGCCTGCGCACCGACCGGCTGCGCGCCAGGGTGCTGGCCACCGGCGGCATCCTGCTGCTCAGCGGCTACCTGGCCTTCTCGGCCTGGCCCAAGATCTCCGCGCGGCACCTGCTGTCGCTGGCCCTGCTCGCCGGGCTGACCGCGCTGGTGGTGGTGGTCGCCCGCCGCGGCGGCCGGTGGACCGGGCGGCTGAGCGCGGCCGTGCTGTGCGGCGGCACCGCGCTGGTGCTGGTGCTGCAGACCGGCTGGCAGCCGGCCAACGCCGACGTGGCCGCCTACAAGTTCCCCGCCTCCACCGCGCAGCTGCACGAGCAGTTCGCCAAGCGCTACCGCGGCACCACGGTGCAGCTCGCCGACCGCGGCCTGCCAGGGCCCAACGGGGAGAACCGGGACGTGCTCTTCGGCAACATGTACGCCGCAGCCGGGGTGGGCACGCCCACCGCCTACACCGGCATGGGCTTCAAGCCGCTGCACAAGGCGCTGTGCCTGACCTTCTACGGCGGCACCTGCCGCAAGGCCTACCCGGCGCTGTTCCAGCCCACCGAGTCGGGAGCGTCACTCGCAGACCTGCTGCGGGTCGAGACCGTGGTGGTGCAGCGCAGCTTGTTCACCACGCCGGAGCACAAACCGGCCCTGGTGCCCGGCGCGAAGGTCGAGCCGGACCCGCTGGCCGGGCTGCCCGACCCCGCCTACCCGCCGGTCGTGTACCCCGGCTGGCGCGTGGAGGAAAGTAACGATGCGGTCACAGTGCTCCGGCGGGTGCGCCCGCTGGACTGGCCGGAGGGGCGGCTCAGCCAGGTCTCCGGCGGGGTGCGGGTGATCAGCGACCAGCAGCGCGGGCAGCGCACTGAGCTGGTGCGTTTCACCAGATCAGAGCAGTCCGGCGGCAAGGCGGAGCTGACTTTCGCGCGGCTGAACTGGCCGGGTTACACCGCGACGGTGAACGACCAACCGGTTGCGGTGCGTAACGGGCCGGGAGGCACGGTGGTGGTGGAGCTGCCGGCGGGAACGCGCTCCGGTGAGCTGCGCCTGCACTGGGACCCACCCGGCTACAAGATCGGGATTGGTTCGGCGCTGGCCGGTCTGCTCGCCGCGCTCGCGCTGTGCGTGGTCCGGTTCCGTAGTCGCCGGCGTACGGCGGGCGACGGCCGATTCGGAGCTTTCAGATGACGTCGGTACCCTGGCTTGCCGTGAGCTTCGCGGGTTACGACCTGATTGTCGTCGGTTCCGGATTCTATGGCCTTACTGTCGCTGAACAGACAGCCAGCAAGCTGAACAAGCGCGTGCTGGTGATCGATCGGCGCGACCACATCGGCGGCAACGCCTACTCGGAGGCCGAGCCCGAAACGGGTATCGAGGTGCACAAGTACGGGGCGCACCTCTTCCACACCTCCAACAAGCGCGTGTGGGACTACGTGAGCCAGTTCACTGAGTTCACCGACTACCAGCACCGCGTCTTCGCCATGCACGGCGGGCAGGCCTACCAGTTCCCGATGGGTCTTGGCCTGATCTCCCAGTTCGTCGGCAAGTACATGTCGCCGGAGGACGCGAAGGCCTGGGTGGCCGAGCACGCCGCCGAGTTCGACACCAAGGAAGCGCAGAACCTCGAGGAGAAGGCGATCTCCCTGATCGGGCGCCCGCTCTACGAGGCGTTCGTCAAGGACTACACCGCGAAGCAGTGGCAGACCGACCCCAAGGAACTGCCCGCCGCGGTCATCAGCCGCCTGCCGGTCCGGTACAACTTCAACAACCGGTACTTCAACGACACCTACGAGGGCCTGCCGGTCAACGGCTACACCGCGTGGCTGGAGAAGATGGCCGAGCACCCGAACATCGAGGTGCGGCTGTCCACGGACTACTTCGACATCAAGGACCAGATCCCGGCGGAGACCCCGATCGTCTACACCGGACCGCTGGACCGGTACTTCGACTACGCTGAGGGCTGGCTCGGCTGGCGCACTGTCGACCTGGTGCCCGAGGTCCTGCCGATCGGCGACTTCCAGGGCACCGCGGTGATGAACTACAACGACGCGGACGCCCCGTACACCCGGATCCACGAGTTCCGCCACTTCCACCCGGAGCGGGACTACCCGACTGACAAGACGGTCATCGTCCGCGAGTACTCCCGTGCGGCGGAGAAGGAC
Source organism: Crossiella sp. NPDC003009 (assembly GCF_053591555.1). Taxonomy (NCBI): domain Bacteria; kingdom Bacillati; phylum Actinomycetota; class Actinomycetes; order Pseudonocardiales; family Pseudonocardiaceae; genus Crossiella; species Crossiella sp. NPDC003009. Next base: position 64,896 of record NZ_JBSFUA010000019.1, read on the forward strand.
GACGAGCCGTACTACCCGATCAACACCGCTGAGGACCGGCAGAAGCTCGAGCGCTACCGCGAGCTGGCCAGGGCCGAGGCCAAGGAGCGCAAGGTGATCTTCGGCGGTCGCCTCGGCACCTACAAGTACCTCGACATGCACATGGCCATCGGCTCGGCGCTGTCGGCGTTCGACAACAAGATCGCCCCATACTTCACCGAGGGTCGTCCATTCGACGGCTCCCTGGAGGACTGAGAACGTGACGGAGCAGCAGGTTGGCGGCACCCCAGCCGCCGCAGAACACGCCCAGGACACCAAGCTCAGCGACGTGACCTCGTCGCGCGTGGCGCCCAAGGCCAACGAGGTGCCCGCGAGCCAGATCCTGTGGCGGATCATCCTTCCCCGCGAAGATGACCCGCTGGATGTGCGGCCGCTGTACCTGGACGAGCCGGAGACGGCCGCCAACCGCTGCCACGTCACCTCGCGCCGGTCGGTCCACGTCCCGGCCTCGGCCAAGGTGTCCTTCTCCACCTACTTCAACGCGCTGCCCGCCTCCTACTGGAAGCGCTGGACCACGATCACCGAGACCGTGCTGCGCATGACGGTCAAGGGCGTCGGGCGCCTGGACGTCTACCGCTCCAAGCCCAACGGCGACATCGTGCACCTGCAGGGCCGCCCGGTGCGCAGCACCAAGGCGTGGACCCAGCTGGAGTTCCGGATCTCCCTGCAGCCGTTCGAGGACGGCGGCTGGCTCTGGTTCGACGTCTTCACCGACGAGGGCGCGCTGGAGATCAAGGACGCGGCCTGGACCACCGACCAGGAGCTGCCGACGCAGCGCACCGCGGTCGGCATCACCACCATCCGCCCGGCCGACGCGGTGATCGCGCTGCAGGCCCTTGGCGAGGACCCGGCCGTGCTGGACGTGGTCGGCAAGGTCATCGTGGTGGACCAGGGCCCGAACCAGAAGGTCAAGGACACCCCCGGCTACGACAAGGCCGTCAAGCTGCTCGGCGACAAGCTCGAGGTCATCGAGCAGGCCAACCTGGGCGGCTCCGGCGGTTTCGCCCGCGTGTTCTACGAGTTCCTGGAGAACACCGGCTGCGAGCAGGTCATGCTGCTCGACGACGACGTGCGCCTGGAACCGGACAGCGTGCTGCGCGCCAACGCGTTCACCCGCTCGCTGGTCAACCCGGTGGTCGTCGGCTCGCACATGATGAACCTGCAGGCCCGTACCCGCCTGCACACCACGGGCGAGGTGGTCGACCTCAAGGAGTGCTTCTGGCGGCCGGCGCCCGGCGCGCTCACCGACCACGACTTCGCCACCGACTCGCTGCGCGAGACCAAGGAACTGCACCCGCGCATCCACGGCACCTACAACGGCTGGTGGATGTGCACCTTCCCGCGGCAGATCGTGGAGGAGATCGGCCTGCCGCTCCCGCTGTTCATCAAGTGGGACGACGCCGAGTACTCGCTGCGCGCGCTGGAGCACGGCTACCCGACGGTCAGCCTGCCCGGCTCGGCGATCTGGCACATGCCGTGGACGGACAAGGACGACGCCACCGACTGGACGGCGTACTTCCACGTGCGCAACCGGCTGATCATGGCCGCGCTGCACTCGCCGTACGACGTGCGCGGCACGCTGCTCAAGCAGGGCCTGAAGTCCTCGCTGCGGCACCTGTTCTCCATGGAGTACTCCACGGTCGTGCTGCACCAGAAGGCGATCGAGGACTTCCTGGCCGGACCGGACCGGCTGTTCGCGAACCTGCCCACCTCGCTGGCCGAGGTGCGGGAGCTGCGCAAGGGCTACACCGACGCGCAGATCCTGCCGTCGGCCGGTGAGTTCCCGGCCCCGACCTTCGACCCGGTGAGGGCCGAGCGGCTGCTCAAGCCGCCGGTGAACCCGGTGGTGATCGCGGCCCGCGCGGCGCTTTCGCTGGCCCACCACCTGCAGGAGCCCAGCCAGGACGCGCTGGACCGCCCGCAGATCAACGTGCCCGCCCAGGGCGCGCGGTGGTTCCTGCTCGGTTCGCTGGACAGCGCCACCGTGTCCAACGCCGACGGCAGCGGCGTCGCCTTCCGGCGGCGTGACCCGAAGGTCTTCCGCCAGCTGATGGCCCGCGCGGCGGCCAACCACCGCCGCCTGGTGCAGGAGTGGCCGCGGCTCAAGCGCGCCTACCGCAAGGCGCTGCCCGAGCTGACCAGCAAGGAAGCCTGGAAGCAGACCTTCCACGGCTGATAACCACCCGATGGGCTGATCTTCAGGCCTTGAGGTTCGTCCGAAGTGGACCGATGCCCAAGAGGGGGCGGCGAATGCGCCGTCCCCTCTTGGGTTTTTCTGTGTCGCGCGAGGATCTGCCCGCGCCCCCGCTCCCAGACGAGGTCCCCCCACGATGTCCAGCTCGACCACGGAGCAGTCCGTGAGCCTGCCCCAGCAGCCGACCGCGCCCCAGGCAACGTTGCTGCAGCGGATCATCCTGCCCCGGCCCGGCGACCCGCTGGACGTGCGCGCGCTCTACGTCGACGAGGACCGGACCAACCAGCGGCGGGCGAAACCGTTGTCCCGCACCGCGTTGCGCATCCCCGAGCAGTCCGAGGTCTCCTTCGCCACCTACTTCAACGCCTTCCCGGCCAGCTACTGGCGGCGGTGGACCACGCTGGAGCAGGTCGAGCTGCGGCTGAGCGTGGACGGCGACTGCCGGGTGGACCTGTACCGCTCCAAGGCCGACGGCACCCAGATCCACGTGGGCGGCGAGGTCCGTGAAGGAGGCAAGCGCTCGGACCTGTGCTTCACGCTTGACCTGGCCCCGTTCGAGGACGGCGGCTGGTACTGGTTCGACATCACCACCGAGGAGGAGCACGAGGTCACCCTGCTCGCGGCCGGCTGGCACGCGGCCGCCGCGCCGCTGCGGCCCGGCTCGGTGGCCATCGGCATCTGCACCTTCAACCGGCCGGACGACTGCGTCGGCGCGCTGGCCGCGATCGGCGCCGATCCGCTGGTGCTGGCGGCGGTGCAGGCGGTCATCGTGGCCGACCAGGGCAACCGGAAAGTCAGTGACGCCAACGGTTTTGAGGTCGCGGCGGCCCGGCTGGGCGAGCGACTGCGGGTGCACGACCAGCCGAACCTCGGCGGCTCCGGCGGGTTCGCCAGGGTGATGCACGAGGCGGTGCGCGGCACCGACTGCGAGCAGATCCTGCTGATGGACGACGACATCGTGATCGAGCCGGACTCGATCCTGCGCGCACTGGCCTTCGCCCGCTACGCCGAGCACCCGACCCTGGTCGGCGGGCAGATGCTCAACCTGCAGGCCCGCTCGCACCTGCACTCCATGGGCGAGGTGGTGGACCGGCGCAAGTTCATGTGGCGGGCCGCGCCGAACGTGACCTACGACCACGACTTCGCCAAGGAGTCGCTGCGCGAGGCGCCCATCCTGCACCGGCGCATCGACGTGGACTACAACGGCTGGTGGATGTGCCTGATCCCGCGGCAGGTGGTGCAGAAGATCGGGCTGCCGCTGCCGCTGTTCATCAAGTGGGACGACGCGGAGTTCGGCCTGCGCGCCGGGCGGGCCGGCTATCCGACCGCGACCCTGCCCGGGGTGGCGATCTGGCACATGCCGTGGTCGGACAAGGACGACTCCACCGACTGGCAGGCCTACTTCCACCTGCGCAACCGGCTGGTCGCGGCCGCGCTGTACAGCCCGCACCCGCGCGGCGGCGAGCTGGTCCGGCACAGCCTGCGCAGCACGCTCAAGCACCTGCTGTCCCTGGAGTACTCCACGGTCGCCTTGCAGGACATGGCGATCAGGGACTTCCTGGACGGCCCGAAGTCGCTGTTCCGCAAGCTGCCCACGGCACTCGGCGAGATCCGCGAGCAGCGCGCCGAGTACGACGACGGCCGGGTGCTGCCCTCGGCCAGGCGGCTGCCGCTGCCCTCGATGGACGCGGTGAAGGCCGAGCGGTTCCTGCGCCCGCCGGGCAACCCGCTCACCATCGCGCGCACCCTGCTCTCCGCGCTCGTGCACAACGTGTTGCCCACCAACACCAAACACCTGCTCCGCCCGCAGCTGAACATCCCGGCCCAGGACGCCCGCTGGTTCCTGCTGGCCAGGCTGGACGGCGCGACCGTGGCCACCGCCGACGGCAGGGGAGTGGCCTTCCGCAAGCGTGATCCCAGGGTCTTCTGGAAGCTGCTCAGCCGCGCGCTGGGCAACCACCTGCGGCTGCTGCGCGAGTTCCCGCGCAGCCGCAAGGACTTCCGCCGCGCGCTGCCGGACCTGACCGCGCACGAGGCGTGGCAGCAGGCCTTCGGTGGCGAGCGATGAGGCTGGAACTCCTTGCCCTGCAGAGCATCCAGCGCACCCTGGCGGACCGGCGGGCGATCGGCTCGGCCAAGGCGCTCTCGCTCTTCGGCGAGCACGCCGCGGGCTGGCTGGCGCTGGGCGCGGCAGGCGCGGCCCTGGACCGCGGCCGCCGGCGGCAGTGGCTGGCCGCCACCGCCGGGGTGGCGCTGGCGCACGCGGCCTCCATCGCGGTCAAGCGCGCGGTCCGCCGCCCGCGCCCGGACCACCCGGACATCGAGGTCCGCGCCGCCACGCCCAGCACGCTGAGCTTCCCGTCCGCGCACGCCACCAGCTCCACCGCCGCCGCGGTCCTGCTCGGCGGCCTCGCGGGCAGGCACGCCACCCCGGTGCTGCTGTCCGCGGTGGTGCCGCCGATGGCGCTGAGCAGGCTGGTGCTCGGCGTGCACTACCCGAGCGACGTGCTGGCCGGTGCCGCTCTCGGCGCCGCGGTCGGCGCCGGCGTGCGCTCGGCCATGGGGCTGCTCCGGTGACCGCCTCGGCGATCGCCCAGGCGCCCAGCCTCGGCGTCGGCGTCCAGCTGCGCGGCCTGGTCCGCGCGGTGCGCCCGCGCCAGTGGGTGAAGAACGTGCTGGTGCTGGCCGCCCCGTTCGCCAGCGGCACGGTCGGCGACCCCAGGGTGCTGGCCGCCGCGGGTATCGCCTTCGCCGCGTTCTGCCTGGCCGGGTCGACGATCTACCTGGTCAACGACGTCCGGGACGTGGAAGCCGACCGCGCTCACCCGGTGAAGTGCCACCGCCCGATCGCCGCCGGCCTCGTGCCGCCCCGGCTGGCCCTCGCCCTGGCCGCGGTGCTGCTCACCGGCGCGCTGGCCACCGCCACCGTGGCCAGCCTGGACCTGGCCGCCGTGGTCGCGGTCTACCTGGCCGTGCAGTTCGGCTACTGCCTCGCGCTCAAGCACCAGCCGGTGATCGACCTGTGCATCGTCGCCTCCGGCTTCCTGCTGCGCGCCATCGCGGGCGGCGCCGCCGCAGGGATCGTGCTGTCCCAGTGGTTCCTGCTGGCCGCGGCCTTCGGCTCGCTGTTCATGGTCGCCGGCAAGCGCTACGCCGAGCTCCGCTACACCGAACGCACCGGCGCCCGCATCCGCCGCAGCCTGGACCGCTACTCCACGTCCTACCTGCGCTTCGTCTGGGGCAGCTCGGCCACCGTCCTGATCATGACCTACGGCCTGTGGGCCTTCGAGATCCGCGAACGCTCACACTCGGTCTGGGCCGTGCTCTCCATGATCCCGTTCGTGATGGCCGTGCTCCGCTACGCCGTCGACGTGGACAGCGCCAACGCCGGAGCCCCAGAACACCTGATCCTCTCCGACCGCCCCCTGCAAGCCCTCGGCCTGTGCTGGCTGGCCACCCTCTCGATCGCGGTCTACCTGAGCTAACCCTGCATGAGAACAGCACCCAACCATGCATGAAACCAGTACTGCCAAATGCATAGAATCGGTACCAGCAACTGCATAGAACTGGTATTGTGGTGCCATGCCAGCCTACCTGGCTCGTCTCTGCGATCCGCTGATCGCTGACCTGGTCGCCGAGTTCCCCGCCCTGCTGGTGCTCGGTCCCCGCGGTGTCGGCAAGACGACCAGCGCCGCCGAGCACGCGAAGACGATCATCCGCCTGGACCAGCCCGCCGAGGCCTCGGCGATGGCCGCCGATCCCGATGTCGTGTTGCGCGGGCTGCCGGAGCCGGTGCTGCTCGACGAGTGGCAGTTGGTGCCGTCCGTGCTGGGTGCGGTCAAACGAGCGGTCGACACCGAACGCAGGCCCGGCCGGTTCATCGTCACCGGCTCGGTGCACGCCGACCTGGAACAGCAGACCTGGCCGGGCACCGGCCGCCTGCTGCGGGTCGACATGTCCGGCCTGACCATCCGGGAACTGCTCGGCGCGGACCTGACCAGGCCCCCGTTCATCGACCGCGTCGCCGCCGGAGGCGCGGCCGGGCTGAGCACCCCGGCCACCCGGGTCGACCTGCGTGCCTACCTGCGGGTGGCGTTGCAGGGCGGGTTCCCGGAGGCCGCCCTGCACCTGAGCGAACGAGGCCGCAGACGGTGGGCACGCAGCTATCTCGACCAGCTGTTCACCAGGGACCTGGCCCAGGTCGACGTGCTGCGCGATCCGGCCCGGCTCAGCCGGTACTTCGAGGCGTACGCGCTGAACACCGCCGGTCTGGTCACCGAGCAGACGCTGCTGGACACCGCGGGCCTGAACCGGAAGACCGGCGAGGCGTACGAGCGTTTACTGACCAACCTGTTCGTGGTCGCGGCCCTGCCGGCCTGGCACTCCAACCGCCTGAAGCGGCTGGTCCGCGGCCCCAAACGGTACGTGCTCGACCCCGGCCTGCTCGCCGCGGCGCTGGGCCTGGACGAGGAGGGCCTGCTCCGGGACGGCGACCTGCTCGGCCGGTTCCTGGACACCTTCGTCTTCGCGCAGCTCCGCGCCGAGCTACCGCTCAGCGAGCATGATCCGAAGCTCTACCACCTGCGGGACCAGGGCGGCCGGCACGAGGTGGACCTGCTCGTGGAGCTGGACGCGCACCGGGTGATCGGCATCGAGATCAAGGCCACCGCGGCGCCGAAGACCACCGACGCCCAGCACCTGATGTGGTTGCGCGACCAGCTCGGCGAGAAGTTCGTGCACGGTGTCGTCCTGCACACCGGCCCGCACATCTTCCCGATGGGCGACCGCATCACCGCCGCCCCCATCAGCACCATCTGGGCCTAGGGCGTGTCCGCATAATCCTCACGCTGCTTCTCCACCGACGGCACGATCGGCTGCCGCCACCCCCACTCCCACCCGACCATCGACCGTTCCCGCAGCTCCAGCCGGTACCCATGCCCGCCGAATGGATACTCGTACCGGATCAGCGCCCCCCAGTCATCGCCCATCCGCCTGCTCCGCTCCGGCAGTCCGGCGAACCGGGTGGGCAGCTCGGGGCGGGCCGCGGCGGCCTGGTGGGCCGGCAGGAACGAGCCGCCCTGGGGTTCCTCGCGGGCGATGCCGGGGACGCCGAAGGGCAGGCAGGCGGCGCCGTAGCGCTTGCAGCGGTCGCGGATTCGGGGGACCAGCACGTACTCCGGGGCTTCGGTGAGGCCGTGGCTGATCTTGGCCGCGCGCAGGCAGGGGAAGGCAAGGGACAGCTGCCAGTCGATCATCACCGGGCGGTCCTGGCCGAGCAGGGCCAGCAGCGGGTGTGCGCTGCGCAGGCGGGGGGCGGTGCCGGCCAGCCAGCCGCCCGCGCCGACCGTGCCGTCCCGCAGCCGGACCCGGACCTGGGTGGCGCCCTGCGGCGGGTTCAGGCCGGACTCGCGCCAGTCCGGGCTGTCCAGCGCGTCGGTGAGGGTCTGTTCGGCGAGCACCTGGCCCTGGTGTCCGAAGTGGACGGACGCGTTGTTGCCGCCGGTGAGTTTGCCGGCCAGCTGCACCGAGATGTCCTGGCCCGGACCGAGCGCGGGCAGGGTGAACCAGGGGGTGATGACCTCGCCGGTGAACCACTCGTGGCCCGGACCGCCCAGCCTGCCGAAGGTGCCCCACACCGGCTGGTCCTCCGGCGGCGGGTTCGGCGCGCCGCCGGGGGAGGGAGCCGTGCCCTGCGGGACCAGCCGCTGGTAGGCTAGGGTGCTGACCTCATCGGCCATCCCACAGCTGCGGCCGGTCACGTGCCGGACGTTCTCCCCGGCCATGGACCAGGAGTCGCGCAGCCGCCAGGTGGACAGCGCCACGGTGCCGATGGTGAGCAGCAGGCTGGTGGCCAGGCCCAGCACCAGGACCATCCTCGGCGCGGGCAGCAGGTCGCGCCAGAGCCAGGCCAGGCCGAGGCCGATCGCCAGCCACAGCAACGGGTTGGCCAGGATCGAGGGCAGCTTGGGGTCCACCCCGAACTGCGAGTAGCCGTACCAGGTGTTCGGCCCGGCCAGCGCCAGCGCGACCAGCACCGCGCTGGCCGCGGTCAGCGCCAGCCCGCCGCGCCAGGTGTGCCCGGCCAGCCGTAGCGCGGCGGGCAGCTCGGCCAGCACCAGCGCGGTGACCAGGGTGGCCAGCGCGGTCAGCGAGCCGAAGTGGTGCGTCCACTTCGACGGCGCCAGCCACAGCAGGCCGATCCCGGCGGCCAGCGCGATCGCCGGGCCGGCCGCGGCGGTCAGTGGCGGCAGCCCCTCGCCCCGGTTGCGGATGCGCAGCCGCAGCACCGGCAGCAGCAGGAGCAGCCCGAGCGCCAGCAGCACCGGCAGCCGCCGGGCGAAGGACCCCATGCTGCCCTCGTCCAGCAGGAAGAAGTACCGGACGATCTCCTCGTACCAGTGCAGCGCGGGGCCGATCTCGCTGTGCACCCTGGTCGCCTCCAGCACCGCGCCCAGGCTGGTGTCGGCGAACACCGCGGTCAGCCCGGTGCTCGCGCAGGCCAGCACCAGCACCGCGCCCTGCTTGGCGCGCAGCAACCGGCTCAGCGGCCGGGCCAGCCCCAGGAACGGGGTGAACGCGATCAGCCCGCTCGGCGTGATCGCCGCGCACAGCCCGGCCAGCGCGGCGGCCACACCCAGCGGGAACACCCGGCCGTGCGCCAGCGCGCGCAGCACCAGCGCGAGCACCGAGGCCGAACCCAGCGCCACCCACGGCTCCGGCCGCACGCCGATGCCGAAGGGCAGCAGCCAGCACAGCAGCACCGCCGCGGTCAGGATCCGCGGCTGCTGGCCGGTCAGCCTGGGCAGCACACCGCGGCTGAGCACCAGCCAGGTGCCGAAGCAGGCCAGCAGCGAGGGCAGCCGCAGCCACAGCGGCGCCTGGCTGATCAGCACCCACGGCGTGAGCAGCTGTTGCAGCAGGCTGAACGGGGCCTCGGTGACGTTGAACCAGTGGTAGTAGTTGCCCACGTATCCGGTGTCCGCCGCGGCCCGCGCCATCGCCGCGTAGAACCCGTCGTCGTCGGTCATCGGCCCGGCCACCGCCCAGCCGCCGAGCACCGCGAAGACCACCCCGTCCAGCCAGCCCAGCCGACGCGGCAGCCAGCGCCTGCGCCGTCGGGAGTCGTTGCGCCACAACAGGAACAGGCAGCCGCCGAGCAACAGCACCTGGGTGCCCAGCAGCAGCGTCTTCAACAGCGCCGGGCTGCTCTCGAACCGGGCGTCGGTGTGCGCCACCGCGGTCATCCCGCGTGCCGCGGCCGGGGTCAGCGTGGTGGCGAACGCGCTGAGCTGCGGCGGGTCCCGGTGCGCGGCGGCCAGCCGGTCGCCGTCGAGCTCCACCACGGTCTCGCCGGTACTGGCCCTGATCCGCAGCACGCAGTCCCCGGCGGGGGCCGCGCCCTGGTGCAGCGCCAGCCCGTCCGAGCTGATCCGCACCGACCCGGCCCCGGCCAGCACGGTCAGCCCGCGCGCCGCCCCGTGCGCGTCATCGGGCCGGTGGCTGGCGAAGACCACGGTGTCCGGCTTGGGCTGGCGCAGTGTCGCGCAGGGCAGCCGGACGTCCAGGCTCAGCGGCCGGTACGGCACCAGCAGGGCGAGGCTGGACTCCGGCCGGTCCGGCTCCTTGGGCCAGCTGAGCACCGGATCGTTCACCACCACCGGCGCGAACGGCAGCGCCAGTCCACAAAGGACAGTGCTGAGGGCAAGGGCGAGCACGGCGCGGATGTTCATCTCGGGGCCCTGTTCGGGTCGGTGCGGCCGGAGTAGTCCTCGTTCGCGATGCCCGGCCCGCGCCACCAGCCGGGCCGGGTCCGGTGCTCGACGCGCACCGCGTGCCCGTCCAGCCGGTAGTCGTAGGCCAGGTCGACGAACCGCCCCCACGGCCGCCCCGGCAGGTGGGTGGACACCCCTCGGTACCCGGCGACGGAGAGCAGGTTCGCATACGCCCCGCCCCACCGCGGGTCCCTGGTGATCGCGGCCATGTCCGCGTAGTCCTTGTCCGCCAGCAGGACCCTGGCCGGCGGCTCGGCAAGGCCGTTGGCCAGCACCGGCGGCCGGGCGCAGGGCAGGGCGAAGGAGATCGGCCAGTCCACCAGCGTCGGCCCGTCGTCGGCGCCGGTGTCGGCGGCCAGCGGGTGGGTGTGCTCCCGGCCGGGCGCGGACACCGCGAGCCAGCCGCCCCGGCCCACGCTGCCGTCCACCGCCAGCACCCGCACCCTGGCCGTGCCGGCGCTGGTCGCGGTGCCCAGCACGAAGTCCCGCCACTCCGGGCGGTCCAGCTCGTCGTCCAGCCGCACCGAGACCGGCGCCGCACCGGGCAGCTCGACCTCGGCACGCAGCTCGTTGCCCCGCCCGGTCAGCCCGGCCGCGGACACCACCAGCACGTCACCCGGCCCGACCTCGGCGGTGTGCCAGCCGGTGCTCAGCCGCCCGGTGCCGCGGTCCAGGTCGGCGAAGCTGCCCCACACCGGCCCGGTCCTGGGCGGCGGCGGTGACTCGCCGGGGAATCCGGAGCCGGGCAGAAACCCTTGCACCGTCGGCTTTTCCTCCGCGCGCATCGGTTCCCGGTCGGTGCGCACCCTGATCGCGTCCCCGATACCGCAGGCCGAGCGCAGCGACCACGGCTCGCGCACCGCGGTGAAGGTGAACAGCCCGATCGCCAGCAGCACCGCGAACACCATCGACACCTGGGCCAGCCCGGCGGCCGCCCAGCCGAGCGTGGCCCGCCACCGCCGGGCCATCAGCAGCCCGGCCAGCAGCCCGACCGCCAGCAGCAGCACCGGATTGCCCAGCATCCCGCCGAAGAGCTCCACGTGCCGGAACGGCATGCCGCGGTCGGAGTAGGACCACCACCAGTTCGGCCCGTGCCAGGCCACCCCGAGCAGCAGCACCACCAGTGCCAGCGAGCCCAGCCGCAGCAGCCAGCCCGCACGCGCCTCGGCGAGCAGCCTCGGCAGGCTGCCGAACGCGCAGGCCAGCGCGAGCGGGCCGAAGACCGCGAGCGCGCCGAAGTGCTGGGTCCACTTCGAGGGCGAGAGCGCCAGCACGCCAAAACCCAGTGCCAGCCAGACGTAGGGCCAGGTGGCCGCCCCGGCCAGCGCGCTGCCGCGGTACCGGCTGCGCAGCACCGCGACCAGCGCCAGCGCGGCGATGCCGAGCAGCACCGGCACCCGCCGCAGCACGCCGCCCTGCTCGCCGAGCCCGCCGAGCAGCGCCTGGTACCGCTGGATCTCCAGGTACCAGGGCGAATGCGCGCCGTACCAGCCGTGCACCGCGGTCGCCTCCAGCAACCCGCCCAGGCTGATGTCGGTGAACACCAGCGGCAGCGCGATCGACCCCGCGCCCACCAGCAGCGCGCACAGCGTGACCCGCTCGGCGGTCCCGGACAGCCCGCGCAGCACCGAGGGCAGCGCCAGCAGCGGCGGCACCAGCGCCAGCAGCCCACTCGGCGTGATGGTCACCGCGACCCCGCCGACCAGCGCCGCACCGGCCAGCCAGGCAGGCGCCTGGTCCAGCCGGGCGCGCACCGCGGCGTAGCCGGTGAGCGCGGTGGCCAGCGCGATCTGCGGCTCCGGCCGCACACCCAGGTCCAGCGGCAGCCACCAGCACAGGAACGCCGCGGCCAGCAGCCAGCCGGGCGCGTGCACCGCGGGCGCGGCGACCCTGATCCGGCGCAGGATCCCGCGCAGCAGCCAGAAGCTCAGCACCCCGGCCAGCACCGAGGGCGCGCGCAGCCACAGCGGGTGCGGCGAGATCGCGCTCCACTCCACGAAGAACCGTTGCAGCGTGCCAAAAGGCGCTTCCGGCACGTTGAACCAGTGGTAGTAGTTGCCGACGTAGCCCAGGTTGGCGGTGTTGCGCGCCATCCACACGTAGAAGCCGTCGTCGGTGGTCATCGGCCCGATCAGCGCCCAGCCCGCGAGCACCCCCGGCACCACGAGGTCGGGCAGGCCCGGCTTCGGCCAGGACCTCGGCCGCCGTTGCCGGAACCGCAGCGCCAGCAGCGCCGCGCAGCCCAGCGCGAGCAGCGCGGACAGTCCGAGCAGCAGGTACTTCACCAGCGTCGGACTGGCCTGGAACCGGGCGTCGGCGTGCGCGATGACCTCGATCCGCCCGGTGGCCAGCGCGGGCGGCAGCTCGGTGGCGAACGCGGCCACCTGCGGCACCGGCCCGTCTGCCGTGGCCAGCTCCAGGCCGTCCCGGCGCACCGCGATCCGCCCGTCCGCCGCGCTCACCCGGTACTGGCACCCGGACCCGCCGACCGGCCCGCCGAAGACCTCGCGCCCACTGGCCGACACCTGCACCCGACCGTCCACAGTGGACACGTACAGGCCGGTCAGTCTGGCATCCGCGTCCTGGGGCCGGAAGGTGGCGAACACGGTGGTCCGCTGCGGCTGGTTCAGCACCGCGCAGGACACGGTCAGCTCCACCCGCAGCGGCCGGTACGGCAGGAACAGCGCCACCGTGGACTCCGCCGGTGCCCCCGGCTTAGGCCAGCTCACCACCGGGTCGGCCACCCGCACCGGCAGCAGCGGCAGCACCAGCCCGGTCAGCACCGCGAGCAGGGCCAGCAGCAGCGGCCAGCGCCGGGCCATCACCGCATGATCTTCTTGAGCAGGGTCAGCGCGCCCTGCTTGGCCGGGGACCGGTGGTGTGAGGCCCCGGCGCCGGCCAGCGCGCCCCGGTTGGCCAGGAACCAGTCGTAGGAGTCGGCGAACATCGCGTCCGTGGAGTACTCGGCCCGCCAGCCCAGGTCCCGCTCGGCCGCCGAGGTGTCGAACCACAGCGACTTCGAGTACATGATCCAGTGGTACGGCCCGAACGGGGTCAGCCCCAGCTTGGCCGAGGCCCGCATGCCCAGCGCCGCCGGACCCACCGGCAGCGAGCGGACCTTCGAGCCGGTGCCCGCGTGCGCGCACAGGTTCTCCAGCGCCGCCCGCATGGTGCCGAACTCGCGTGCGCCGATGTTGTAGGTGGCCGGCCCGGCCCGCTTCCCGGCCAGCGCGCAGGCCTCGGCCAGGTCGTTGGCGTGCACGAACTGGTAGATGTTGTCGCCGCTGCCGAAGACGAAGACGTCCGCGCCGTCGGCGATCCAGTCGAACAGGATGCCGAAGATGCCCAGCCGCCCGTGCCCGAGGATGGTCCGCGGCCGCACGATCGAGACGTCCAAGCCCCTGCTCACCGCGGCCCGGCACAGCAGCTCACCGGCGTGCTTGGCCCGCCCGTACTCCTCCGCCGGTCGCGGCTGGGTGTCCGGGAACACCGGATTCTCTTGCGGCACACCAAAAACCGCCGAGGAGGAGGTGTAGACGACCTTGCGCACCCCGGCGTCCGCGCAGCCGCGCAGCAGGGTCTCGGTGCCACCCACGTTCACCGACTCGAACAGCCCGGCGTCGCGGGCCAGCGGCACCTGGGCCACGTTGTGGTAGACCACGTCCACGTCCTCGCAGGCGTGCTCCACCGCGTTGGCGTCGCGGATGTCCCCGCGCACGAAGTCCACCTCGGACGGCCGGTCGTCCGCGTCGTTGAGGTCGAGCACCCGCACGTCATCGCCGCGCTCGCGCAGCCTGCGCACCAGCAGCGAGCCGAAGTACCCCGACCCGCCGGTCACCAGGGCGGTCTGTGCCACGGAAGTTCTCCTAGAGGTCGATGCCGCGGGCGCGGCACCAGCGGATGCTGCGCCGCATGCCCTCGGCCAGCGCGACCGAGGGCCGGTAGCCCAGGTCGGCGGTGGTGGTGGCGATGTCGCGGGCGATGGTCTTGTCCAGCTCGCCGAGCACGTGCAGCTCCTGGCTGTACCGGCCACTGCCCTGCAGCAGCCGGTCCGCGCGCTCGGCCAGCGCGCCGAGCACGAGCGGGAAGCGCAGCTGCCGCTTGGAGATCGCGTAGCCCTCCTCGCGCAGCACCCGCCGCACGGTGTCCACCACCTCGCGCATGGCGTAGGGCCGCTCATCGGCCACCCAGTAGCCGTTGCCCGGTGCCTTCACGTGCCGGGACGCCAGCTCGACGCCCTGGATCAGGTTGCCCACGTAGGTCATCGAGCGGCGCATCGACCCGTCGCCGAGCACCGGGAACCGGCCGTGCCTGCACAGGCTGAAGAAGGTGGTCTGCCGCGCGGGCTGCCACTCGCCGTAGAACCACGGCGGCCGCACCACGGTGGTCTCCAGGCCGTCGCCGTTGGCGCTGAGCACCGCGATCTCGGCGTGCATCTTGGACTCGCCGTAGCCCAGGTAGGGCCGGTACGGCTCGGTGTGCCGGAACACCTCGTCGGTGCGCGGGTTCACCCCGAACGGCGAGTTCGAGGAGATGTGCGTCAGCCTGCGCACCCCGGCGCCGCGCGCCGCGGCCAGCAGCGCCTGGGTGCCGAACACGTTGACCCTGGTGAACTCGCTGGTGCGGCGCGGGTGGATCACCCCGGCCGCGTGCACCACGTCGGCGCCCTCGGCCCCGGCGAGCAGGCGGCGGGTCACCTCCGCGTCGGCGATGTCCCCGACGTGCACCGCGGCCCCGGGGTGCACGTCGAGCACGCCTGGCACGTCGGCTGCGGCGGGAACCAGCACCCGCACCCGGCGGTCGGTGGTGTCCTTGAGGTGGGCCAGGTAGGCGCGGCCGAACCAGCCGCTGGCCCCGGTCAGCACGGTCAGCTCAGCTGGTGGAACGAGGTCGGACATAGAGGCCTTCTGGAGTCGAGGCGGCCGGCGAGGAAGTGCTGCACGTTCCGCGCGGCGACCGCCATGATGGTGCCCTGAGGGTTGACGCCGGGCGCTGACGGCAGCAGCGAGGCGTCGTTGACGTGCACGTTCACCGTGCCGTGCACCCGGCCGAAGGAGTCGGCGCCGCAGCGGGCGAGATCCTCGCCCATCGGCACCGTCCCGCACAGGTGCACGGTCATCAGGCTGGCGCGGGCCGGGGTCATGGCCGCGGTCGCGGCGGCGATGCCGGCGGGGTTGGCCACCACCGGCGCGCCGCGGAAGGACGGATAGAGCACGCTGGCGCCCGCGGCCAGCAGCAGGTGCATCAGCCGGGCCAGCCCAGTGCGCAGCAGCTCGTGGTCGCCGCGGGTGAGCCGGTAGGCGACCAGCGGGTCGGTGAAGCCGGGCACGGCCAGCACCCGCCCGCGCCCGATGCTCTGGATCGCCGCGTAGTAGACGAAGAGCTGCTCCCAGCGGGCCAGCGCGGGACCGAAGGCGGGCCAGTTCTCGCTCAGCGCCAGCGCCAGCAGCGAGGGCCGGGAGGCCGAGCCGCCGAAGGACAGCGCCGAGCCGAACTCCTTGACCTGGTAGACCGGCACGTCACCGTCGTTGACCGGCTCGTCGAACTCGGCGGTCACCTTCACCGTGGGGTGCACGGACAGGTTCCCGCCGATGTTGCGCCGCAGCCCCGAACGCTGCAGCAGCGCGGGCGTCTGGATCGCGCCCGCGCACACGAACACGTGCTCGAAGACCACCCGCTCGGTGCGCCCGCTGGCCAGATCCTGCACCACCGCGGCCACCGCACGCGGCCCGGCCAGCTCCAGCCGCAGCACCCTGCTCCGCTGCCGCAGCTCGGCCCCGGCCGCGATGGCCCTGGGCCAGTAGGTGACCGACATGGTCTGCCTGCGCACCTGCCGCTGCCCGTCGCGCTGTTCGCAGACCGCCCACCTGGGCACCTCGAACCCGCGCCAGCCCAGCGCGTCGGCCCCTCTGGCGAGCACCTGGGAGGAGGCGGGCAGCGCCCACGGCAGGGTCGAGACGGAGAGCTCCTTCTCCACCAGGTCGCTGTGCGGGGACAGCTCGGGCACGTCCAGCCCGTCGATCCGCCAGTCCCGCGACCAGCCGTCCAGCAGGTCAGCCGACGGCCGGTGGTACAGCCCCGAGTTCACCTCGGATCCGCCGCCGACCCCGCGCCCCTCGGTGTAGGCCACCGACGGCCGCCCCAGCGCCGCGGTCAGCCCGCCACCCCGGTACTGCCGCCGCATCTGCTCCAGCGAGAACGGCGGCACCGAGCCCGGCTCGGTCCACTCACCCTCCTCGACCGCGAGCACCCGCAGCCCGGCCTCGGCCAGCGCCCGCGCGGTGACCGCCCCACCCGGCCCGGTCCCGATGACCAGGGCATCCCACACCCGGCTCACCGGCGCTCCCGCTCAACCGCCCCGGCCAGCCCCAGCCCCCTGGTCAGCCGCACGAACTCGGCCACCACCGGCAGGTTCAGCCGGTCCACCCGAGGCCCCAGCACCCGCCGCGCCACCAGGTAGCCCAGCGCCGCCACGGCCACCCCGCACCGCAACAGGTCCGGCATGCCCAGCACCGCCCCGCGCACGTGCGCCACGGCGGCCGCCCGCTGCTCCACACTGGCCTCCGGCAGGTCCACCCGGAGCAACGCCTCGGTGACCTTCGGCGCAAGCGACACCGCCACCCGGTCCAACAGGCCGGGCAACTGGCGGTGCGGAGATCGGCGAACGGACATCGGGGCGGAGATTACACTCCGCGCCGAAGCGGTTACGCACAGACCCGATCAGGGTGTCAGCGCGGTCTCCTTGGCCCCGGCCGCCGGCGCCTTTCCGTACAACCCACCCGGCGCGTTCACCGGTCCGATATGCGCCGTCGCCACGTGCGCGAAGTTGATGACGAACTCCCCGCCGTCCTCGGTCGCCACCACCTGGGTGCTCGCGGTCTCCAGATGCCGCCGCAACCGCGGCCCGAGGTCGTCGGCCACCTCGTCGGTCAGCGCGACCCTGACCGGCTCGCCAACGCCGGCGATGTGCAGGATGAGTGCTCGTTTCTGTGCCATGGCCCCAAGGTCATCAGCAAAACCCTTGCGCCACAACACAAGTTCGCCCGTAGCGGATCCGCTACGGGCGAACGAGAGCTGCCAGAATCGCGGTATGGCAGCCACCGCGCCCAACCGGATCCTGCTGCTCTGGGACATCGACCACACCTTGATCGAGACCCGCGGCGTGGGGCGCCGCGTTTTGAACGAGCTTTCCACTCCGCCACCGGAAGACCCATTACGCGCATGGCCGCGGTGTCAGGCCACACCGAGCTGGAGATCATGCGCGAAAGCCTGCGGCTCAACGGAATTGACCCGACCGCAACTGCGGTCGCGAAACTTGGCCAGGCACTGGTCACGGGTTATCACCAGGCCCGCGACGAACTCCGGTCCGTCGGCCGCGCCCTGCCCGGAGCCCGGCAGGCCCTCGTGACCTTCGCCGCTGAGCCGGCCGTCCAGCAGAGCGTGCTCACCGGCAATCTTCGCGAGGTCGCCCGGATCAAGCTCGCGGTCTTCGGTCTGGACACCCTGGTCGACCTGGCCTCCGGCGCCTACGGCGACGACCACCACGACCGAGCTGAACTGGTGCGCATCGCTCGGCGCGGGCGGGTGCGCGAGTGGTCGCGGTGGCGACCGGCGGCAGCAGCGTGCGCGAACTCCGCGCCGCTGGGGCAGAAGTGGTGCTGAGCAGCCTCGCTGCGACCGAGGATGTGCGGCGAGCGGTGCTGACCGTCGGGAAATGAGCCGGGGCACCGCCGAGCGACTCAGCGATGCCCCGGAACCGTCACTTGCGGAAGAACTTCTCCCTGCGCCCCTGCAGCACGAGCTTCACCCACTCCACGAACGCCTTCGGGTCCTTCTTCTGCCCCAGGAAGTACAGCCCGAAGCGGACCACCTCCAGCAGCCCCAGCTTGCGCATGCCCGGCTGGGACAACAGGTAGCCGCGGTTGCGGTAGGTGTAGTAGCGCTTGATCGGGTCGCCGGGGTCCTGGGCGTGGAAGCGGCCGCCCAGCATCGGCTTGAACTCCGCTGAGCCGTCCGGGTGCGCGTAGGCCACCTTCAGCGTGGTGCCGAAGCGCAGGCCGCTGCGCACCACCCTGCGGTGGATCTCCACCTCGTCGCCGCGGAAGAACAGCCGGTAGTCCGGCACGCCCACCACGTCCAGGGTGGAGGCGCGGAACAGCGCGCCGTTGAAGAAGGATGCGATGCCCGGCAGGAAGTCCGGGCTGTCCGGGCTGCTCAGCTCCTCGCGGCGGCGCTTCCAGGTCAGGCCGCGGCGCAGCGGGAAGGCCAGGGTGTCCGGGCGCTCGATGTTGACCACGACCGGGCTGACCGCGGCCAGCTTGCGGCGCTTGGCCTCATCCAGCAGCACCTCCAGCACGGTGTCGTCGGCCGGCCGCCCGTCGTCGTCGCCCAGCCACACCCAGTCCGCGCCCATGGCCAGCGCGTGCAGCATGCCCAGCGCGAAGCCGCCCGCGCCGCCGAGGTTGCGCTCGGAGAGCAGGTAGGTGGTGGGCAGCGGGCAGGCCTCGACCACGTCCCGCGCCGGCTGGTCCAGCCCGTTGTCCACGACCACCAGGTGGTCCGGCTGCCGGGTCTGGGCCGCGATCACCTTCAGCGAGTCCGCGAGCAGTTCGCGCCGGCGGCAGGTGACCACCACCGCGATGACCTTGCCCTCTGGTGCTTTCGACCCAGCCCGATCAGTCATGGCGTGCCACCAGCTCCCACCGAAGCGTGCTCGTCGTCATTGGCGAACGGGTCCCTGCCCTTGTACTGCGTGAGCACCTCGCGTAGCGCGCCGTGCGCCTTGACCTGCCCGTGGTCCACCCAGATCGCGGTGCTGCACAGGCTCTTGAGGAACTCGTCGGAGTGCGAGGCGAACACCAGCATGCCGGAACGCTTGACCAGGTCGTTGAGCCGGTCCCGCGCCTTGTCCAGGAAGGCCGCGTCGACCGCGCCGATGCCCTCGTCCAGCAGCAGGATCTCCGGGTCGATCGAGGTCACCACGCCGAGCGCGAGGCGCACCCGCATACCGGTGGAATAGGTCCGCAGCGGCATCGACAGGTAGTTGCCCAGCTCGCTGAACTCGGCGATGTCGTCGATGCGGGCTTCCATCTGCTTGCGGGTCATGCCCAGGAACAGCCCGCGGATGATGATGTTGTCGTAGCCGGAGATCTCCGGGTCCATGCCGACGCCGAGGTCGAACACGGGCGCGACCTTGCCGATGATCCTGGAGGTGCCCCTGGTCGGCTCGTAGATGCCGGAGAGCAGCCGCAGCAGGGTGGACTTGCCCGCGCCGTTGTGTCCGACCAGCGCGACCCGGTCACCGTGCTGGAGCGAGATGGAGACATCCCGCAGCGCCTCGATCACCGGCACCTTGCTCTCGGTGCCGATCTTGCCGCCGGCCTTGCCGAGCACGGCCTTCTTCAGCGAGCGCGTCTTGGCGTCGAAGATGGGGAACTCGACCCAGGCGTTCTGTACCTCGATGCTGACCATGGGAATTCAGCCCCCTTACACCCAGTAGGACACGCGGGCACGGTAGTTGCGCAGCATCACCAGCGCTGCGCCCCAGCCGACCACGGTGATGATGCCGACGATCAGCCAGTGGTGGAAGAGCTGGTCCTGGCCCAGCAGCGGCCGCCGGATGATCTCGATGAAGTGCAGGAACGGGTTGAACTCGGCCAGGTAGGCGCGCTCCCTGACCAGCTGGTTCGTGTGGTTGGCCAGGATGTTGAAGTCCCACACGATCGGGGTCATGTAGAACAGCAGCAGCACGACACTGCCGATGATCGGCGGGATGTCCCGGAACCGGGTGCTGATGATGCCGGTTAGCAGTGCGACCCAGCCGCCGTTGAGCACGATCAGCGCGAAGGCCGGGATCGCGTACAACACGGTCCACTTCAGGTCCTGCGGGAAGATCGCCAGCATGATGAAGTAGATCAGGAAGTTGTGCGCGAACAGCAGCACCTGGCGCCACACCAGCCGGAACACGTGTGTGGTCAGCGGCGAGGGCAGCTGCTTGATCAGGCCCTCGTTGGCGATGAAGACGTTCGCGCCCTCGTTCACACAGTTCGCGATGAACGTCCAGCAGACCAGGCCGACGGTGACGTACGGCAGGAAGAACTGGATCGGCGCGTTCTGGATGGCCGAGAACAGGATGCCCATCGCCAGCGCCATCACGCCGGTGCTGATGGTGATCCACAGTGGACCGAGCACCGAGCGCCGGTAGCCCTGCTTGATGTCCTGCCAGCCGAGATGGCCCCAGAGTGAACGCTGGTTCCATCCGGCGCGCAGGTCTGCGAAGGCCCGGCCCCAGCTCCGGTACGCGCGGGCAGTGGTCACCGCTGGATTTTCGACAGTGCTGCTGGACACGAAAGTGAGGGTACCGGCGCGACATTCCGTGCTTGGCCTCCGGTGGGTCATAGCGCGGTCGCGGTGCGCGATTTCACCATGCGTGGCGTTAGGCGATCGTGACGGTCCCCACGGCTTCCAGGTGACCTGCCCGAGGCAAGATGAAAACCGTTATCGTCTTCTTCGGTCCCATCCCCACCCGGAGGTGTCCTGTGCGTCCGTCGCGCACCAAGATCGGCCTGCTCAGCCTGGTCACGGCGTCGGCAGCCGTAGTTTCCGCGTGCACCGCGGCGCCACCCGCAACCGCTCCCACGACCCCTGCGGCAGCCACCGGAGCGGCCGTCGAGGTCAACGCGGCGCCGCTGGCGCCCTCGCTCAGCGTGACCGATCCGGGCGGACAGAACGTGACCCTGCCCAAGGTCCCGGAGCGGATCGTCTGCCTCACCGGATTGTGTGACGACGCGCTCACCGAACTCGGACTGAAACCGGCAGGCACCTCCAACGCGGTGCTGCTGACCCTGCCCCAGCTGGCCGGTGAGGCGGGCAAGCAGGTGCCGGTGGTGCCCGGCAGCTTCGGCCAGGAGGACGCGGAGGCGATCGGCGCGCTCAAGCCGGACCTGGTGATCGGACTTTCCGGTGTGCACGACGGACTCCGGCCCGCGGTGCAGAAGTTCAACGCTCCACTGTGGACAGTCAACCCGAGCAGCTGGGAGCAGTCCGTCGGCTACCTGCGCAACCTGGGCGCGCTCACCGGCCGCACCGAGCAGGCCCTGGCCGCGGAGAAGAAGTTCCGCACCAAGCTGGCGCAGGCGATCGAGACCAGCAGGCAGAAGGGCCTGAACAAGCAGACCGTGCTGCTGATGTTCGGCAGCGCCGACTCCATCGGCGTGGACACCGCCGACTCGATCAACGGCAAGCTGCTCGGCCAGCTCTTCGGCTACCCGTTCCCGGCCAAGGGCGGCAACGTGGAGACCGCGAACATCTACAGCGTGGAGGAGATCCTGGCGAAGCAGCCGACCGTGGTCTTCGTCTACTCCTTGATCTTCGCCGCCACCGACAAGAAGCTGTCCGAACAGCTCGCCGCGAACCCGGTGTGGAAGCAGGTGAAGGCCGTGCAGTCCGGTCAGGTGCACGAGGTCGTGCCCAAGCTCTGGGGCTCCGGCCGGGGCACCCGCAGCCTCGGCGCGATCATCGACGAGGCGATCGCCAAGGTGTCCGCGGCGCCCGCGGCGTGAGCAGGCAGCTCGCGCCCCTGCTCGCGGTGCTGGCCTTGCTGGTGGCGGCCACGGCCACGCTGTGCCTGGGCACCCCGCTGGTCGGGGTCAACCGGCTGCCCGCGGCCTTCGCCGCCGAGACCGAACTGGAACACGCGGTGGTCGTGCTGCTGCGCGCGCCCAGGCTGCTGCTCGCGCTGTGCGCGGGCGCGGCGCTGGGCGCGGCCGGGCTGCTGCTGCAGGAGTCGCTGCGCAACCCGCTGGCCGTGCCGGAGCTGCTGGGCGTCTCCAGCGGGGCCTCCGCCGCGGTGGCCATCACGGTGGTCTGGGCGGTGCCGGTGCCGGGCGCGCCGCTGGTCCCCGCGCTGCTCGGCGCGGTGACCGGCGGCCTGCTCACCCTGCTCGCCGCGCGCAGGGCGGTCGGCCCGGCCGCGGTGCTGCTGATCGGGGCCGCGGTGAGCGCGGCGCTGCAGGCGGTCCTGTTCACCGGGCTGTCCCTGTCGGACTCCCGCGAGCAGGGCGTGCTGTTCCGCTACCTGCTGGGCTCGCTGACCGGCACCACCTGGGACACGGTGGCCTTCGCCGCACCCGGCCTGCTCGCCGCGCTGCCGCTGGCGCTGCTCGCGGTGCCCGCGCTCGGCCTGCTCCGGCTGGGCGATGACACCGCCTCCGCACTCGGCCTGCGCGCGGGCCGGGCCCGGCTGGCGGTGCTGGTGCTGGCCTGCGCGCTGGTCGCGGTGGCGGTCGGCCCGGCAGGCCCGATCGCCTGGGTCGGCTTCCTCGGCCCGCAGCTGGCCAGGCGGCTGCGGCCGACCGCGGGCGCCAGGGTGTGGCTGGCCTGGTCGGCGGTCTTCGGCGCGCTGCTGGTGGTGCTGGCCGACCTGCTGGCGCGCACCGTGCTCTACCCGGTCGAGCTGCCGGTGGGCGGCCTGACCGCGGTGGTCGCGGTGGTGCTGGGCACGCTGCTGCTGTTCCGCCGCCGCGCGGAGGTGCTCGGATGACCCGGCGACTGGCCGTCCCGCTGCTGCTGCTCGCGCTCGCGGTGGCCGCGGTGGCCCAGCTCTCCGTCGGCACCTCGGTCGGCCCGCTGGACGCGCTGTTCGCCCTCTTCGGCGCGGGCAGCGAGCTGAACCTGACCATCGTCGGCGAGCTCCGCCTGCCCCGGATGCTGGTCGCCCTGGGCACCGGCGCCTGCTTGGGCCTCGGCGGCGTGGTGCTGCAGGCCGTGCTGCGCAACCCGATGGCCTCGCCCGAGGTCACCGGGGTCGGCTCCGGCGCGGTGCTCGGTGCGGTGGCGGCCACCGTGTTCGGCCTGGCGGGCACCGCGGCCGGGCTCACCGCAGCGGCGATCATGGGCGGTGTGCTCGGCGGCGCCGCGCTGTGGCTGATCGCCTCGCGGGCCGGGGCCGACCCGCTGCGGCTGGTGGTGCTCGGCGTGCTGGTCTCCGCGGTGCTGGCCGGGCTGTCCCTGGTGCTGCTCACCGCCCGGCCGCAGCTGGCCGGTGCGGCCGCGCGCTGGCTGGTCGGTTCGCTCAACGGGCGGACCTGGGAGCACTGGCACGCGCTGTGGCCGTGGCTGCTGCTGGTGACGCTGGTGCTCGCGCTGGTGGCGCCCGCGCTGGACCTGCTCGCGGTGGATGACGACCACGCCAAGGCAGTCGGCCTCGCGGTGCCGCCGTGGCGGATGCTCGCACTGCTCGGCGCGGTGCTGGCCACCGCGGCCTCGGTCGCCGCGGTGGGCGCGGTGGCCTTCGTCGGACTGCTCGCCCCGCACGCCGCGCGGCTGCTCACCGGGGCCGAGCACCGGCTGCTGCTGCCCTCGGCCGGGATCGCCGGCGCGGCTTGCGTGTGCGGGGCGGACTTCCTGGCCCAGGCGGTGACCCTGCTGGTCCCGGCTTCGGGCAGCCAGCGGATCGGGGTGCCGGTTGGCGCGGTGACCGCGCTGGCAGGCGCGGTGGTGTTGATCGTGGTCGCGCGCCGGTTCTCCAGCGCGCTGGCGGGGAGGGACTGAAATGATCACTGGCACCGGCATCACCGTCCGGTTCGGGCCGCGCACGGTTCTGTCCACTGTGGACATACAGGTGGCGGAGGGGGAGTGGCTCGCGCTGGTGGGCCGCAACGGCTGCGGCAAGAGCACCCTGCTGCGCGTGCTGGCCGGGCTGCACAACCCGGACGCGGGCACGGTGCGCCTCGGCGCGGACGGGCTGGACTCGTTGTCCCGCAGGGAGATCGCCCGCCGGATCGCGGTGCTGCCGCAGGCCATGCCCTCGGTACCGGGGCTGACCGTGCGCCAGCTGGTCCGGCAGGGCCGCTACGCCGTGCGCGGCCCGCTGGGCATGCTGCGCACCGGCGACGACGAGCAGGTGCGCAGGGCGCTGGCCGAGACCGGGGTGACCGAGTACGCCGACGCCGCGGTGGACCGGCTCTCCGGCGGCGAGCGCCAGCGGGTCCGGCTGGCCCTGGCACTGGCCCAGGACGCCCCGGTGCTGCTGCTGGACGAGCCGACCACCTACCTGGACGTCCGGCACCAGCTGGAGGTGCTGGAGCTGGTGGCCAGGCTGCGCGCCGAACGCGGGCTGACCGTGGTCACCGTGCTGCACGACCTGGCCCAGGCGGCCCGCTTCGCCGACCGGGTGGTCGCGCTGCGGGACGGGGCGGTGCACGCCGACGGCCCGGCCGCCGAGGTGGTCGACGCCGGGCTGCTGGCCGAGGTCTTCGGCGTGCGCGGGCGGGTCTGGCGGGACGAGCGGACCGGCCGCCCGGCCTGCGCCTACGACACGGTGCTGTAGACCCGCTCCGGCCTGGTCTCCGCGCGCAGCGGCGAGCACCAGGCCAGCACCACGCCCACCGCGAGCACGCCAACCGCGGCGGCGAGTCCGGCACTCGGGCTCGCCGCCACCGCGACCACCCCGGCCAGCGTCGCGCCCAGCGGCTGGCCGAGGCCGTAGGAGAGCATCCGCGCTGTGGTGTTCACCCGGCCCTGCAGCTCGTCCGGGGTGACCTGCTGCCGGAAGGTGATCGCGTTGATCACCACCGTGGTGTAGGCGGTGCCCCAGGCGACCGCGGCCACCGCGCCGAGCAGCCAGTGCGAGCTGAACACCACCAGTAGCCCGCACAGCAGCGAGGCGGGCAGCGCGCGCAGGGCCAGCCGCGCCGGGCCGAGCCTGCGGCTGAGCACCGGCACCAGCTTGGCCGCGAGCAGCGCGCCCACGCCCCAGCAGCTGGTCAGCACGGCCAGCCGGGGGTCGCCGCTGGGTGGCACGCCGAGCGAGCGGTCCGCCCACGGCAGCAGCATCGCCACCCAGGCCCCGCCTGCGGCCGAATGGGTGGCGCCGACCAGGGTCAGCGTGCGCACGGTCGGGTGACGCCACAGGAAGGTCAGTCCGCCGCGCACGTCGGTCCGGATGTCGGCCAGCGAGCGCGGCCGCCCGGCCCGGTCCGGCGCGGACAGCGGGCGCACGATGGCGCGCAGCAGCAGGGCCGAGATGGCGTAGCTGAGCACGTCCACGGTCAGCATGGGGGCGGGGGAGAGCAGCGTGACGGCCAGCGTGGCCAGCGGCGGCACCACCATCTCCACCACCGTGGTCATCCCGGACACGGTGGCGTAGGCCGAGGTGGTCCGGTCCTTGCCGACCAGGGTGGGCAGCGCGCCGAAGTTGGCCGCGTCGAAGACCACGAACAGCGTCTGGGACAGGAACCCGGCCACCACGACGTGCTCCACGGTGAGGCCGCCGAGTGCCCAGGTAACCGGGATGCTGACCAGCAGGGCCGCGTTGAGCAGGTCCGCGGCCACCATCAGCCCGCGCCGGTCCAGCCGGTCCGCCAGCACGCCCGCGAACAGGCCGAACAGCAGGTAGGGCAGCGTCTCCGCGGCCGCCATGGCCGCGCTCCAGGCCGCGGAGCCGGTGAGTTGGTACACCAGGATCGGCAGCGCGACCAGGGTCACCCGCGAACCGGCCACGGAAATCACCCGAGCGGCGAGGTACCGGCGGAAGTCCGGGTCCCGCCGGAGGGCTACAACGTTCGTCACCCGAGCACACTAACACTATTGGTAATGACTTTCATTTGTGATAGGCATGAGGAGGTTGAAGGTCAACCGTCATCTGAGGAGGTACGAGATGGACAAGGTGTTCGTGCGCGTCGAGACCGAGCGCGAGCTGCCGCACAACTCGGCTAGCCACAGCAACGCCCTGGTCGAGAACCCGTTCGCCGACCAGGACTGATTTCGGTCTGACCTGACAAGGTGGCCCGCCGTGCCCCGGGGCGCGGCGGGCCACCGCCTGTCCCGGAGGTGCGCATGAGTCAGCTGACACCGGGCGCCGTGCTGTTCGGCCTGCCCGAGGACCGGACCGCGCTGCGCTCGCCAGAGGGCGAGGTGCTCGACATCGCGCTGCCGCCGGAGATCCTCACCGCCGTCCGCGCCACCCTGACCACCGGCGCGCAGGCCCCGCCAGAGCTGTCCGCCTTCGCTGAGGCCGGGTTCCTCGGCCGCCGCCGCGCCTGGCCAGCCGAACGCGCCGCCGTCGGCGTGCTGGCCACCGAGGAGCTGGCCCAGCCCTACCTCGACCTGCTCCGCGCGCACGGCGCCGACCCGCGCCTGGTCACCGCGGACGCGTTGGACGGCCTGGCCGCGGTCTGCGCCCTGCACGACGGCCCGGCCCCGCAGTGGTGGACCGAGCTGGACGAACTGCCGGCCCGCGGCATCGCCTGGCAGCGGATCAGCCGCGAGGGCAGGCACGCGATCCTGGAACCGGTGGCCGCCGGCCCGGCCGACGTTCGCCACCGCGACGTCCGGCTGCGCCGCCTGGCCGCCGCCGGCTCCGGCCACCAGCACCTGGCCGCCTACTGGGCGCAGCGGGAAACGATCACCGGCGCGGAACACTTCGACGCAGCCGACCTGAACCTGGTGCTGGCCGCCGCCGCCCTCGACCTCCGCAGCTGGGCCTGCGCGCAACCCACTCGCCCGGCCGGCTCCCTGGTGACGACCGAACTGCCCGCCAACCGGCGGCTGCGCGTGCTCGACCTGGACACCGCCGCGATCACCGACCACCCGGTGCTCCGCGTCCCGGACTGTGCTCCATGAGCGCAGAAGTAGAGGGGCACCTCGTCCCCGCCGCGGACGAGGTGCCGCTCGCTGCCACCGTCTTCCGCTCTCCCGAGCGTGAGCGAACGCCGGTGGTACTTCTTCGTTCCCCCTACGACCAGCGGCTAAACCACGCCGAGGCAAAAAGTTGGGCGAAACGAGGTTTCGCCTGCGTAACCGTGGATACCCGGGGCAGATTCGCCTCCGGCGGCCAGTTCCGCCCCTACGTGCACGAGGCGTCAGACGGTGCCGCAGTCCTCGACTGGGTGCACGCCCAGGACTTCTGCGACGGCCGGGTCATCCTCACCGGCGCGTCCTACGGCGCCTACTGCGCACTGGCCACCGCCGCGGCCGGCACCGCCCCGGTGGCCGCGGTGATCGCCGCCGTCCCCGCCATGGGCCCCGGCGAAACCGCCCGCGACCCAGGCGGCGCGGCCCGCCTGGCCTGCCGCGCCGGCTGGTGGTCCGAACACGGCGGCACGGCACAACCCCGCCCCCCAGTCCAGCTCGACCTCACCCACCTCCCCATCCGCGACCTGGTCGACCAACCAGGCTGGCCCGACCTCTGGTCCGCCCCCCGCCGCGGCGCGCTCTGGCCAGCCCTTCGCGAATGTCAGGTCCCCCTGCTCGCTGTCGGCGGCGTGCACGACCCCTTCGCCGCCGACACCGCCGAGTTGGCCGCCACCTGGGGCGGCCCGTCCCGCCTGGTCCTGGGCCCCTGGGGCCACCTGCTGGACGCCCATGCTCCCGGCGCGGCCCTGGCCGGCAAACGCATCGGCGCGCTGTACCTGGCCTTCGCCCAAGCCGCCCTCGCCGCCCGCCCCGCCCTCACCGGTGCCGTGGCCTGGATCGCCACCGGCGACCACTGGTCCCGCTGGCCCGCCGACACCGGCCCCGCCTGCCCTCTCTCCGTGGTCCGCGGCGTCTTCACCGCCGACCCGGCCCACCCGTTCCCCTCCCGCGAGCCCACCGCCGACCTCGCCCCCGACGCCAACCGCCCCGACCGCGCCCTGCTGCACTCCGCCCCACTGCCCGGCGGCGTGCTGCGCGGCCGGATCGGCGTCCGCCTGCGGCTGCGCGCGGACACCCCCGATAACGACTGGCTACTCCGTCTGTCCACAGTGGACGATCAACGCCAGCTGGCGCACACGATCTTCCGCGACACCGCCCCACCCGGCCATCCGGTCGAGCGCACCGCCGAACTGGGCCCGCTCGGCGTCGAACTGCCGCCAGGAACCCGGCTGCGCCTGGAGATCGCCGGGCACCACTGGCCCCGGCACGCCCGCAACCCGCACACCGGGGTGGACCCGGTCGACGCGGTCGAGCTGCACCCCAGCCGCCGCGAGGTGCTGCACGCCGAACTCACCCTGCCCTGGGCCGCGGCCGCCGACGCGGTGCCCGCGGCGAACCTGATCGAGGAGGTGGTCCGGTGAGCCTGTCGCCGGAGACCATGGTCGACCCACTGACCGGCATCGTCCGCCGGTTCGTCGACGTGACCCCGGTGCCCGGCCTGCCGCACCGGTACCGCGGCGTCACCGCCGAGGTGTCCGACGCCCGCAGGCTCGGCGCCTGGCCCGCCGACCGGGTCAGCCTGGGCACCACCTTCGGCGACGTCGAGGGAGCCAGGGTCGCGGCCCTCGGCGAGGCGGTCGAGCGCTACTGCGGCAACCGCCTGCCCCCGCTCGACGACCCCCGCCTCCGCCGCACCACCGCGGCTGTCCTGGCGGCTGAGGGCCACCGCCACTTCGGCCCAGCCGACCTGCCCTTCTTCGCACCGTGGCAGCACCGCGAACCCGGCTTCCCGTACCAGGAGTTCACCGCCGACACGGAGCTGCTGTGGACCAGGGGCGAAGAGGACGGCGAACCCTGCTGGCTGCCCGCCTCCTGGGTCTACCTGAACTACTTCACCGGCGAGCGCAAGCGCGAACCCCGCCTGCACCACCTCAACTACGCGGGCATCGCCACCGGCGCGGACGCCCCCGACGCCTTCCGCCGAGGCCTGCTGGAACTGCTGGAACGCGACGCCCTGGAACTCTGGTGGCACCTGGGCGCCCCCAGCCGCGGCATCGCGCTGGACTCGGTCCCCGGCCTGCGCGCCGACCTCACCGGCACCCGCCTGAAGATCCACCTGGTCGAACTGCCCACTGAACACCCGGTCGCCTGCGTAGCCGCGGTCGCCATCGACGAGGAGACCGGCATCGTGGCCGGCGGCGGCGCGGCCCGCCTCGACCCAGCCGAGGCCTGCGCCAAGGCCGCCATGGAAGCCATCCACACCTGGGTCTTCACCCTGGGCCTGCTGGAGTCCGACGGCTGGGTCTTCGACACCATCAAAGCGGGCATCCTGGCCAAGGGCCTCTACCTGGACCACCGCCCCGACCGCACCTACCGCGACGCCGCAGGCCCCCACTTCGCCCGAGTCCGCGACCTGGGCGCCCAGCCCCAGATCTGGCTAGACCCCAGAACCCAGGAATCCCTCCTCCCGCGCTTCACCAACCCCACCACCGAGATCGCCGCCGCAGACCTCCCCACCGGCACCCTCCCCGATCTCCAGCAAAGCCTGCGCGCCCAAGGCTGCCGAGTGGCCGCCGTCGACCTCACCACCCCCGACGTAGCGGAAACCCCCTGGCGCGTCCTGCGCGTAGCGGCAACCGGCCTGGTCCCCAACGCCCCAGCCGCCTTCCGCTACCTGGGCCTGCCCCGCTGGCGCGAGGCCCAGCAATCCCGCGGCTGGGCCCCGGCCGCGAACCCCCTGACCGGTCCGGAGGGCCTGGTCCTGGAACCACCCCCATTCCTGTGACCGCCATCGAAGCCGCCCTGACCGCCGCCTGGACCGGCGCCGACCCAGGCCCCACCATCCTCGAAAACTGGCCCCCCACCCGCCGCCGCTACCCACCCGCCCCCACCCACCCCCTGCCCCGGTACGCCCCCACCGCCGAACCGCCTCCCCACCCCGAGACGACCGGTCATATTCGGGACGCGAAGGCCCGTGACCGCGAGGCGGCTGATCCTTTTCCCGGCTCACAGGCCCTCGACGCTGAGATGACCGGTCACTTTGGGCACGATCAGGCCGCCAAGCTTGAGATGACCGGTCATTTTGCGGATGAGCAGTCGGCCGAACTCGAGAAGACCGGTCACTTTGAGGATGAGCGGGCCGCTGAGCTTGAGGCGACTGGTCGTTTTCCCGGGGAGCAGTCGCCTCAACTTGAGATGACCGGTCACTTTGCGGGAGAGCAGGTACGCCAGCCTGAGATGACTGGTCACTTTCAGGCTGGTCAGGCAGGAGCGTTCGAGACGACCGGTCATCTTCGCAACGAGCGAGTCAGCGAGTCTGAGACGACCGGTCACCTTCGCGGGACCCAGGTCCACCGATCCAAGACGACCGGTCACATTCGCGATCGGCATCTTCGCCCCCACCAGCAAGCCGACCCGCCCGCCCAGCCAGACAGCGCTGCCCTCGCTGCCCTCGGCGCCCTGCTCGACCTCTCCCTAGCGGGCGACCCGGCCCGCAAGGTCGGTGGCGTCCGGCTCCGCCGAGTCCCCTCCGCGGGCGGCCGCTACCCGGTCAACGCCCACCTCGGCTCCGCCTACTACGACCCCATCGCCCACGAGCTCCACGGCCCCCCAGCCGCCACGATCACCCTTGCCCTGCAACCACAACGCACCACCTGGCGCTACGGCCCCCGCTCCCTCCCAGTCCTCCTGCTCGACCTCGGCCACGCCCTGGCCGCGATCCTCACCGCCGCGCGCACGCTCGCCATTCCCGCCACCGCCGCCTTCACCCCGCAACCCCCGCGGCACGGCGAATATCCTCTCGCAACCGTCCACTTAGGACTATCCACAAGGGAACAAGTCGGCCAATCCGCAGAGCCATTCCCGGATCCGCCGGGCCTGCCGCTGATCGAAGCCGCTCTCACCGAGCTGAGCACGCACCCGCCGGCCCCGCTGCCCTGGGACCCACCGCGGGTCACCGCGGAAACCCTGCTCGCCCGGCACACCGCCGCCTGGCCTTCTCGCGGCCCGATCTCCTTGCCAGATCACGGTCTTACCGAAGTCCGCCCGACCCCAGACCTGGCCGCCGGCGCCTGCGGGCAACCCGAGCTCGCCCAGGCCGAGCGACTGCTCCTGGCCACCGGTGACCCCGAGCCGCTGAACTTCGTCCGGGCCGGCATGGCCGTGCACCGGGCCTGGCTGCTGGCCACCGCCGCTGGGCTGTCCGTGCGGCCGGTTGGCTGCTGGATCCGCGCGCGCCACAACGGCCAGCGCGTGTTGCACGCGCTGGCCGTCGGTCCTTAGCGCCCCACCAGGTCCGCGTGCCGGACCCCGGGCTCCCACACCGCGATCGAACCGCCGCCGCTCAGCGCGGTCGGCAGCTTCAGCGCGCCGCACAGCCGCTTGGTCGCGGTGTCCACCACGTCCACCCGGCCCTGGCCGCCCGCAGTCACGAACGCGGTGCCGCCGTTGTCGGTCAACGCGACCCGCCGTCCCTGCGCGGCGAACGGGTCCGTTCCGCCCTGCGGGCCGCCGGGCAGCGTGCCCAGGTCAAGACGACCGGTCACCTTCGCGGTGCGCAGGTCCACCAGCACCAGCTCGTCACTGCGCCCGCCCTGCACCAGGTACCCGGCCAGGGTGTCCGACAGGCCGAAGCGGTACAGGTAGCCAGTGCCCAGCGGCACCCGGTGCGCGGCGCCGGTGGCCGCGTTCACCAGGTAGGCGTCCTCGGTCCACTGGGTCCAGTCGGCGGCCCGGTCGTCGCGGACGTAGCTGGCCACGGTGCCGCCGTCATCGCCGAGCCGCACGTAGAACGCGCGGCCGCCGGTGCGCCCGGAGATGTCCCACGGGACCGTGCGGGCGGTGCCGAAGGATCCGTCGGCGCGCACCGGCAGCAGGTCGAAACCGCGTTCGGTGGCGACGGTGACCACCCGGTGCCGGGCGGAGAACGCCTCGCCGTGGCCGTGCGCGCCGATCTCCGCCGTCCTGGCCGGCGCCAGCGGCTCGGTGCCGGTGTGCGCCAGCAGTGCCCGGCGCGGGAAGGCCTGCACGGCCGCGGGCTCGTCGTTGCGCAGCAGCACCGAGTCGGTCGCGGCGTCGATGAGCACCCCCGGCTCACCGGCGGCCACCGGAACCTCCTTGGTCTGCCAGGTCTTGAGGTCCACCACGATGAGGTGCGCGCCCTCCTCGTGCGGCGCCGCTGGCTCCTCGTGCTCGTGGTGCTCGGCGGTGGTGATCACCGCGTAGCTGCCGGTCGGGTCCACGGTCAGGTGCGCGACCTCACCGTCCACCGGTGCACTGCCGATCACCTTGGGCGTCCCGGAGAGCTGCAGTGCGACCAGCGAGTGGCTGCGGTCGTCGACGAAGATCGCCCGCCCGTCCGGCAGCGTGACCACGCCTGCGTGGTCGTTGAGCACCCGGTCGGCCACCGATCCGGTCACCCGCCCGGTGACCGGATCGAGCACGTGCACGGTGGCCGCGTGCTGGTCGGCCACCAGCACGCGGGTTCCTGATGTGGTCGCATTCGCCGCTGGCGCCAACGCGACCAGGGATAACACCGTGGTCGCTGCCGCGGTGAGGGATCGAAGCATGTTGTCCTACCTCCTGAAGTGACACTCAGGAGGAGACGATAACCATTTTCAATTAGGCTGCCAACGGGTCAGCGGTCACGATTCAGAGGTACTGCCCACCGCCGCCCAGGTGCCCGCCATCGGCCTCGCCGCCCTTGCCCGGCGGCAACGCGCCCCTGCGCATCTGCTCCAGCTGCACCCGCGCGGCCATCTGCTGGGCGAACAGCGCGGTCTGGATGCCGTGGAACAGGCCCTCCAGCCAGCCGACCAGCTGGGCCTGGGCGATCCGCAGCTCCGCGTCGGAGGGGGTCACCTCGTCGTTGAACGGCAGCGACAGCCGCTCCAGCTCGTCCCGCAGCTCGGGCGCGAGGCCCTGTTCCAGCTCGGTGATCGAGGACTTGTGGATCTCGCGCAGGCGGTTGCGGCTGGCCTCGTCCAGCGGCGCGGCGCGCACCTCCTCCAGCAGCTGCTTGATCATGGTGCCGATCCGCATCACCTTGGCCGGCTGCTCGACCATGTCGCTGACATCGTTCCCGGAGTTCTCTCCGTCACCTTCCGTGACCGGGTTGCCGAATGGGAGGGCGGTGCCGATGGGCGTGCCGTCCGGTCCGATGACCACGACCTGCTGCTCGCTGTCGCTGGGCTGGTTCATGGGTCCATCCTCGCTCGCCTTGGTGGCCGAATGCGACTCGGATACCCCAAACCCCTGCCTACCCGCGGTCACCAGGCAACCCCGGGGTTCAGGCGATTTGGCGTCCTCCGTACGGTGTCTTTCATGGCGTACGACGTCGCTCGGGTACGGGGCTTGTTCCCCGCGCTGGGCGACGGGTGGGTCCACCTCGATTCACCAGCGGGTATGCAGGTACCCGAACAGGTGGCGTCCGCGGTCTCGACCGCGTTGCGCGCCCCGGTGTCCGGGCCGGGCGGAATATTTCCGGCCTCACAGCGGGCAGAGGCGATCGTGGACGCGGCCCGTCGCTCCGTAGCCGACCTGGTCGGCTGCGACCCGGCCGGCGTGGTCCTCGGACCCAGTTCCGCCGCCCTGCTGCAACGCCTCGCCGACGCCCTCGGCGAGGCCTGGATGCTGGGTGACGAAGTGGTCGTCTCCCGGCTCGACCACCCCGGCAACGTCTCACCCTGGGTACGCGCCGCGCAGCGCGCCGGGGGCAGCGTGCGCTGGGGCGAGATCGACATCGAGACCTGCGAGCTGCCCGCCTGGCAGTACGACGGGCTGATCACCGGCAGCACCAAGGCGGTGGCCATCACCGCGGCCTCCGGCGCGGTCGGCACCCGCCCGGACGTCCGGCACGTCTCCGACGTCGCCCGCAAGCACGGCGCCCTGGTCGTGGTGGACGCTTCCTCGGCCGCCCCGTTCGTGCCGCTGGACGTGCTGTCCATGGGCGCGGACGTGGTCGCGGTCTCCGCATCGGCCTGGGGCGGCCCGCCGGTCGGCGCGCTCGCCTTCCGGGACGCCAGCCTGCTCGACCGGCTGCCCTCGGCCGCACTCGAACACGGCGCCCGCGGCCCGGAGCGGCTGGAGCTCGGCCCGCACGCCTACCCGCTGCTGGCCGGACTGGTCGCCTCGGTGGACTACCTGGCCGGACTGGACGACGCGGCCATCGGCCCGCGCCGGGAGCGGCTGCTCACCTCGCTCGGCTCGGTCAAGGCCTACCAGGCCGGACTGCTGGCCAACCTGATCAACGAGCTGCGCGCGATGCGGCACGTGATGGTCATCGGCGACGCCATGCGCAGGGTGCCCTCGCTGGCCTTCACCATCACCGGCGCGAAGGCCTGGGAAGCGGTGGAACATCTGGCCGAACGCGGGGTGTGCGCCTTCCACGACTCCGGGCACAATGGCGTCTTCGCCGCCCTCGGGGTCGGCGAGGTCGGTGGCGCGATCCGGGTCGGTCTGGCCCACTACACCAACGCGGCCGAGGTCGACCAGCTCGTGCGCGCGGTGGCCGAGCTGCGCTGAGTCAGCAGCAGTGGAGGGTGGTTGAACGACTCGCTCGCCAGGGCGATGGCCGATCTGGCCGCCTGGCACAAGCTCGCGCCGCTGCTCACCGAGTACCTGCCCTTCGGCGATGCCTCCCTGCGCCCGTCCGGGCTGACCACCGTGCTGGACGAGGCCATGGTCGGCAACCGCACCGTGCTGCTGGAGTGCGGCAGCGGCTCCTCCTCGGTGGTGGTGGCCAGGATGCTGGCCCGCCGGGGCTTCGGCCACCTGCTCTCCCTTGAGCACGACGAGCGCTGGGCCGCCTTTGTCAACACCCAGCTGCGCCGGGAGGGCCTGCACCAGATCGCCAGGGCGGTGCACTGCCCGCTCAGCGGCCACCCGGCCGCGGTCGGCACGCTGGACTGGTACTCCCCGCAGCTGGTGCACGACGAGGTGATGGCCTACGTGGACCGCTTCGGCCTGGTCGACCTGCTGCTGGTGGACGGCCCGCCCGCGTTCGAGCCGGGCAAGGACCTCGCCCGCTACCCGGCGCTGCCGGTGCTGCGCTGGGCGCTCGCGCCGGGCGCGACCATCCTGCTCGACGACGTGGACCGGCCGGGCGAGCTGACCGTGC
Organism: Crossiella sp. NPDC003009; assembly: GCF_053591555.1. Lineage (NCBI taxonomy): Bacteria > Bacillati > Actinomycetota > Actinomycetes > Pseudonocardiales > Pseudonocardiaceae > Crossiella > Crossiella sp. NPDC003009. The sequence continues at coordinate 99,652 of NZ_JBSFUA010000019.1, forward strand.
TCACCCGCTGGCAGGAGCAGTTCGGCCTGCGCTTCCGGGCCGACCCGACCGGCTCCCGCCTGGCTGTCGGCGTGCTCGATCCCGGCTAGTCCGCGAAGTCGGTGGACCGGCTGACCTCAGCCCACTGCGCCGCCTCGGCCGCCCGCCGGTCACTGGCCTGTTCGGCCAGCCGCAGCGCGTCCGAGCCCAGCAGCAGCCGCCGCGGTGGCTCGGGCGTCTCCACCAGGTCCGCGATCGCCTTGGCCGCGCGGACCGGGTCGCCCGCCTCGCGGCCCGCGTGCTCCCTGCGGTAGTCGATCATCGCGCCGAGCACCTCGCGGTAGTCCGGCCCCGGCTCGTCGATCCGCATGGACGAACCGGCCCAGTCGGTGCGGAAGGCGCCCGGCTCGACCACGGTCACCTTGATCCCAAGCGGCGCCACCTCGTTGGCCAGCACCTCGGAGAACCCGGCCACGCCGAACTTCGCGGTCTGGTACGCGGCCAGCCCCGGCGTGCCGCCGACCCGGCCGCCGATCGAGGAGATCTGCACCAGGTGCCCGGAGCGTTGCCCGCGCAACACCGGCAGTGCCGCCCTGGTCACGTTGACCACGCCGAACAGGTTGGTCTCCACCTGAGCGCGGAAGTCCTCGGCCGGGGTCTCCTCGAAGGCCGAGGTGTTGGCGTAGCCGGCGTTGTTGACCACCACGTCCAGCCCGCCGAACTCGCACACCGCCACGGCCACCGCGGCCTCGGCGGCCGCCTGGTCGGTCACGTCCAGCGCGATCGTGCGCACGTGGTCGCCGTAGGTCTCGGTGAGCTCGGCCAGTTCCGCCGGGCGGCGCGCGGTGGCGACCACCCGGTGGCCACGGGCCAGCGCGGCCCTGGTGATCTCCCGCCCGAGACCGCGGGAGCTGCCGGTGACAAGCCAGATCTTGTTCATGCCACCAGCGAACACCCGCGAGCCCCGGTTGTATACCAACTAGTTAGTTACATCGCACGAACGGGCCGGATTCAGCTCACCCGCGCACCAGCAGGATCTTGCCGACCACGCCGCCCGCTTCCAGCAGCCGGTGTGCCTCGGCCGCCTCCTGCATCGGCACCCTGGCGTGCTCGACCACGCTGACCTTGCCCTGCTCGACCAGCGGCCACAGCCGTTCGCGCACGTCCGCGACCACCTCGGCCTTGCTGCCCGCACCCTCCACCGGCCGCCCGCGCAGCCCGGTCGCGGCCACGCTGGCCCGCTTGGCCAGCAGCTTGCTCAGGTCCAGCTCGGCCTTGCGGCCGCCCTGCATGCCGATCACCACGAGCCGGCCGCCCGCCGCCAGCACGTCGATGTTGCGCGCCAGGTAGGAGGCGCCCATGTTGTCCAGCACCACGTCCGCGCCCTTGCCGCCGGTGGCCTCCTTGACCACCTCGACGAAGTCCTGCTCGCGGTAGTTCACCGTGATGTCCGCGCCGAGGCGGGTGCACTCGGCAAGGCCCTCCGGCGTGCCCGCGGTCACCGCGACCGTCGCGCCGAGCGCCTTGCCGATCTGGATCGCGCAGGTCCCGATGCCACCGGCGCCGCCGTGCGCGAGGAAGGTGTCGCCTGCGGTCAGCCCGGCCAGCATCACCACGTTCGACCAGACCGTGCAGGTCACCTCGGGCAGCCCGGCCGCGGTCACCAGGTCGACGCCCTTGGGCACCGGCAGCACCTGCACCGCGGGCACGGTTACGCGTTCGGCGTAACCGCCACCGGCCAGCAGCGCGCACACCTCGTCGCCGACCTGCCACTGCGTCACGCCCTTGCCGACCTTGGCGATCCGGCCGGAGCACTCCAGCCCCGGCACGGTGGTCACCCCGGGCGGCGGCGGGTAGAAACCCTGGCGCTGCAACAGGTCGGCCCGGTTCACCGCGGCCGCGACAATGTCGATCACGACCTCGCCCTTGCCCGGCACCGGATCGGGCCTCGGCGTCCAGCGCAGCACCTCTGGACCACCGGGCTCGCGGATACTGATCGCGTACATGCCCTGAAGCTAGACCCAATTCGGTGGCGGGGCAGCCCGCCATCCCGGACGATCGACCGGCATGGACCCCTGGCCGCTGCGGCACCTGGTACTGCGCACCCCACGCCTGGAGCTCCGCCCGGACGACGACGCGGGCCTGCTGGAGATGGTCGAGGTGGCGCTGTCCGGGGTGCACCCGCCGGAGCAGATGCCCTTCTCCATGCCGTGGACCGAGATGTCGCCGGCCGAGCTCGGCCGGGGGTCGGTGCGGAACCGGTGGCGCAAGCGGGCCGAGCACAGCCCGGAGAACTGGGACGTCGGCTTCCTGGTCCGGCACCAGGGCCGGGTGATCGGCACCCAGGGGCTGATGGCGGAGAACTTCGCTGTGCTGCGCGAGGTGACCTGCGGTTCCTGGTTCGGCATGGCGCACCAGGGGCAGGGCTTCGGCACCGAGGCGTGGGCCGCGGTGCTGCTGCTGGCCTTCGACCACCTCGGCGCGGAACTGGGGCACGCGCTGGCCTTCGCGGACAACACCGCCTCCCGCGCGGTCAGCCGCAAGCTGGGCTACCAGGACACCGGGACCAGGCGCGTCGTCCGCCGTGGCGAGCCCGCCGTCCAGGCGGAGCAGCGGGTGACCCCGGGCGGGTTCAAACGCCCGGACTGGACCCTGGAAGTCGACGGCCTGGACGCCTGCCGAGAGATGTTGGGAGCCTGACATGGACCCCTGGCCGCTGCGCCACCTGGTGTTGCGCACCCCGCGCCTGGAGCTGCGCCCCGACGACGACGCGGGCCTGCTGGAGCTGGCCGGACTTGCCGGGCAGGGCATCCACCCACCAGCGGAGATGCCGTTCATCGTGCCGTTCACCGACAGGGCTCCCGGCGAGCTGGAACGCGGTGTGGCCCAGTACAACTGGCGGCAGCGCGCCGAGCTCAGCCCGGCAAAGTGGACCGTCGGCTTCCTGGTCCGGCACCAGGACCGGGTGATCGGCAACCAGTCCCTCTCCGCCGAAGAGTTCGCGATCACCCGCGAGGTGCGCAGCGGCTCCTGGCTCGGCATGGCGCACCAGGGCAAGGGCTTCGGCACCGAGATGCGCGCGGCGGTGCTGGCCTTCGCCTTCGACCACCTGGGCGCGGTGCAGGCCCGCTCGGAGGCCTTCGCGGACAACCACGCTTCGCTCGGGGTCAGCCGCAGGCTCGGCTACCGGGACAACGGCAGCAAGCTGGTGGCCCGGCGCGGCCAGGTGGCGACCGAGATCGGACTGCGGCTGCCCGCGGCCGAGTTCGTCCGGCCGGACTGGACCCTGGGCGTCGAGGGCCTGGACGCCTGCCGGGAGCTGCTCGGCGCCTAACCCAGGTCCACGTTCCGGTCGAAGGTGTTGCAGGAGGCCGGGTTACCGGTCTTCAGGCCGGTGCTGAACCACTTCTGCCGCTGCTTGGAGCTGCCGTGGCTGAACTGGCTCGGGTCCGGCTTGCGCCCGTTGAGCTGGGACTGGATGAAGTCGTCGCCGATCCGCCCCGCCGCGTCCAGCGCCCGCTTGATGTCGTCGTCGGTGATCTCGGCGATCAGCGGTTTGCCGGACGGGGTGGGCACCGTGGTGGCGTGCTTGGCCCAGGCCCCGGCGTAGCAGTCGGCCTGGAGCTCCAGCCGCACCGAGCCCGACTCCGGACCGGTGGCGTTGCCCCGCACCTGGTCGGAGGTGCCGAGCAGGTTCTGCACGTGGTGGCCGTACTCGTGCGCGAGCACGTAGGCCTCCACGAAGGTGCCGCCGGCCGCGCCGAAGCGGTCCTGCAGCTCCTTGAAGAAGCTCAGGTCGATGTAGACCTCGTTGTCGGCAGGGCAGTAGAACGGGCCGACCGCGGAGTCCGCGTTGCCGCAGCCGGTGCGCACCGCGCCGTTGAAGAAGTTGGTGGTCGCCTTGCGGTAGGTGCGGCCGGAGCGGGCGAACACGTCGGTCCAGTAGCCCTGGATGGAGTTGATCGAGGCGATCGCCGCGCAGTCCTGGCTGCGGTTGGCGTCCGCGCCCGTCCTGCACTTCTCCGCGAGCTTGCCGCTGTTGACCATCTCGCCGCGCGGCACCGAGTCCCGGTCCGCGGCCCCGCCCGGCACACTGGGCAGCGCACCCCCGCCGAACTGCGACAACAGGAACCAGATCAGCAACCCGACCACGCCGAGCCCGCCACCGCCGATGGCCACCCGGCTGCCCACGCCACCACCACCGGACCCGCCGAGGTCCTCGACCTGGGAAACGTCAAGCTCGGCGTCCTCGTTGAAACGCACCACAACTCCCGCTCGTCGCCGAAGATAGGCCAGCTGCTGTTCATCCTGCGCTCAACCACCGGTCGCGCGCGACTGGAAGGGTGCCGCGTGAAAGGGAGGTGTCCGTGATCCGGATGCGTCAACTGCTGGGGCTGGCCGCCGCGCTGGCCGTGGCGACCGGGGTGCTCGCGCCAACCGCGCAGGCCACCGAGGACCGTGCCCAGACCCATGGCGCGGTCCGCTTCGCCACGTTCAACGCCTCGCTCAACCGCAACGCCGACGGCGAGCTGCTCGCGCACCTGTCCACCCCGGACAACGCGCAGGCCCGCAAGGTCGCCGAGGTCGTCCAGCGGGCCCGGCCGGACGTGCTGCTGCTCAACGAGTTCGACTACGTCAGCGGCAACCGCGCGGTCGACCTGTTCCGCCGGAACTACCTGGCGGTCGGCCAGCAGGGCGCGCGGGCGATCGACTACCCGTACGCCTACACCGCGCCGGTCAACACCGGTGTGCCCTCCGGGTTCGACCTGAACAACGACGGCAAGGTCGGCGGCGGGGACGACGCGTTCGGCTTCGGCCTGTTCCCCGGCCAGTACGGCATGGTGGTGCTGTCCAAGTTCCCGATCGACACCGCCGCGGTGCGCACCTTCCAGAACTTCCGCTGGCAGGACATGCCCGGCGCGGTGCTGCCCGAGGGCTGGTACTCGGCGGCGGAACTGGCTGCCTTCCGGCTCTCCTCCAAGTCGCACTGGGACCTGCCGATCCGGATCGGCCGCAAGACCACGCACTTCCTGGTCTCGCACCCGACCCCGCCCACCTTCGACGGCCCCGAGGACCGCAACGGCCGCCGCAACCACGACGAGATCCGGCTGTGGGCCGACTACGTCACCCCTGGCAAGGGCGGCTACCTCTACGACGACGCGGGCAAGCGCGGCGGGCTGAAGCCGGGGGAGCGGTTCGTGCTCGCGGGCGACCAGAACGCCGACCCGGTGGACGGCGACAGCTACGCCAACGCGATCAACCAGATCCTCAAGGCGCCCAAGGTGATCGACCCGAAGCCGGGCAGCCTGGGCGCGATCGAGGCGGCCCGTGACCAGGGCGGCGCGAACGTCGGCCAGCGCGGGAGTTCCTGGCTGGACACCGGGGACTTCAACGACAAGGCCCCCGGCAACCTGCGCATCGACTACGTGCTGCCGTCCCGGCCGCTGTTCCCGCTGGCCGCGGGCGTCTTCTGGCCGACCGCGCGCTCGCCGCTGGCCCGCCTGAACGACACCTCCGACCACCACCTGGTCTGGGTCGACCTCCTCACCTGACCCAGCACGACTGACCCCAGGACCAGCGCCCCGCCGAGCAGCTGCCAGCCGGTGAGGCGCTGGTCCAGCACGGCCCAGCCGAGCAGGGTCGCGGTGAGCGGGGTCAGCAGGCTGATCAGCGCCACCGCGCCGGCCGGGATCCGGCGCAGCCCGGCGAAGTAGAGCGTGTGCGCCAGCGCGGTGGCCGCCAGCGACAGCCAGAGCAGCCCGCCGAGCGCCCCGCTGTCCAGCGCGGGCGGCGCGCCCTCCACCAGGACGGCCACCGGGAGCAGGACCAGCGCGCCGCCGAGCAGCTGCCAGGCGGTCAGCGTCAGCCCGGACACCCCCGGCGGCAGGCCCCAGCGGCGGCTGAGCACGATCCCGGCGGACACGCTCACCGCGCCGCCCAGCCCGGCCAGCACGCCCACGGTGTCCAGCGCCGCCTCGCCGTTGAGCACCAGCAGCGCCACCCCGCCGATCCCGATCATCGCGGCCAGCAGCTGCGCCGCCCGGACCGGTTCGGCCAGCACCAGCGCGGCCAGGCCGATGACCAGCACGGTCTGCACCGAGTTCAGCGTCCCGGCCACCCCGCCGGGCAGCCGCTGCGCCGCGATGAACAGCAGCGTGAAGAACACCCCGATGTGCAGCGCGCCCAGCACCAGCGCCCGCCACCACCAGTCCCCGCGCGGGCGGCCGGGGCGCAGCGCGAGCAGCACCAGCCCCGCGGGCAGCGCGCGGAACAGCGCGTTCCACAGCGGGCTGACCGGCAGCAGCTCCGAGGTCACCAGGAAGGTGGTGCCCCACAGCACCGGGGCGATCGCGGTCCTGGCCAGCAGTGCGGACAAGTGCGCCCCAGGTATCTCGACGTCAAGTATCTCGACATCGAGATTTGTACGGCAGCAGGTGTCTCGACGTCAAGATAGAGTTCCGCGGATGCGGGACGCGGTGGACGTGATCATCGAGCAGTGGGCGCGGGAGAAGCCGGGCTTCGACGTCAGCCCGGTCGGTGTCATCGGCCGGACCGCGCGGCTACATGCCTTGCTGGACAAGGGGATCGGCCGCAACTTCGCCCGGTTCGGGCTGGCCCACTGGGAGTACGACGTGCTCGCCTCGCTGCGCAGGGCGGGCGCGCCCTACCGGCTCACCGTCGGGCAGCTGCTGACCTCGATGATGATCAGCTCAGGCGCGATGACCAACCGGATCGACCGGATGGCCGCGCGCGGGCTGCTGGTGCGCGAGGCCGATCCGGCCGACCGGCGGGGCGTGCTGGTGCGGCTCACCGAGGCCGGGGTGGCGCTGGCCGAAGAGGTGCTGGTGCCGCACATCGAGACCGAGCGGGAGCTGCTGTCCGGGCTCTCGGCCACCGAACAGCAGCAGCTGGCCGCGCTGCTGCGCAAGGCCCTCCTGTCGCTGGAGGGCCCTGCGCCGGAGCAGTGATCAGGGCTTGGCGGTGATCCGGTCGGTGGCCGGGGGCGCCAGGTTCGGGTGCGCGGCCAGGTAGCCGGTGAAGGCGTCCAGGTCGATCACGCCGCCGACCAGCTCGGTGCCCTTGGTCAGCTCAGTGAAGCCGTCGCCACCGCCGCCGAGGAAGTTGTTCACCGTCACCCGGTACTTGGCCGCCGGGTCCACCGGCTGCCCGGCCACCGTGACGCCGCTGACCCGGTTGCCCAGCGGGGCCGAGGCCGACCAGGAGTACCTCAGCGTGCTGGAGGGCTGGAGCACCCTGGTCACGATCCCGGCCGGGCCCTGCTGCCACTGCTGCTCCAGCACCGCCTTGAGCTGGGCGCCGGTCAGCGAGATGGTCTGCAGGATGTTGCCGAAGGGCTGCACCGCGTACGCCTCGCCGTAGGTGACCACGCCGTTGCCCTCACCGGCCGGCGAGGAGGCGAAGGTCAGGTCGGTGCGCACGCCGCCGGGGTTCATCAGCGCCAGCTGCGCGCCTGCCACCTGGGAGGCGGCCAGCTGCGAGTCCGCGATCAGGTTGCCCAGCTGGGACTCGCCGGAGGCCACCGCGGTCCGGCCGACGTCAGCGGTGACCGAGCCGACCGGCCGGTTCGCGATCGGCGCGGCCTTGGTCTTGGCCTCCTCCACCAGCGCCTTGGTCTTGGCGTCCTCGGCCACGTCGCGGGTCACCACGGTGTTGAACGCCTTCACCGAGGACCGCACGACGTCCCTGGTGCGCCAGTCGATCCGGGCGTCCACGGAGGACAGGATCCGGCCGAAGGAGGCGCCCTGCAGCACCGGGCGCGGGCTGCCCGCAGGGTCGTTGATCGAGCAGACGTACTGCTGGTGGCTGTGCCCGGTGAAGATCATGTCCACCTTGGCCGAGGCCTTCTGCGCGATCTCCCGCGCCGGGCCCGGCGTGGTGCGGCAGTCGTTGGGGCCGCCGCCCTCGGTGTTGTCGCCCTGGTGCAGCAGCACCGCGATCGCCTTGACCCCGAAGCGGTCCAGTGTGTCCGCGGTCCGGTTGATCGCCTCGACCTCGTCGCCGAACTTCAGGCCCTTGATCGCCTCGGCGGAGACCACGCTGGGCAGGTCCTCCAGCGGCACCCCGATCACCCCGACCGGCAAACCACCGGCCCAGGTGATGGTGAACGGCAGCGCGGCGGGCCGGTTGTCCTTCTCGAAGGTCATGTTCGCGGCCAGGATCGGGAACCGGGCGCCGCGGAAGTGGTCGCGGAACTGGCAGCCGTCCTTGGGGTGGCAGCCGCCGCGCTGCATGCGCAGCAGCTCGGCGTAGCCCTCGTCCAGCTCGTGGTTGCCCACCGCGCTGGCGGCCACCCCGATGTTGTTCAGGAACTCGATGGTCGGCTCGTCGTGGAAGAGCGCCGAGGTGGTGGGTGAGGCGCCCACGTTGTCGCCCGCGGAGAGCACGATCGAGTTGCGGGCCTGCGCGCGCAGGGTCTTCAGGTGGGTGGCGAAGTAGGCCGCGCCACCGGCTTCCACCTGCTTGCCGTCGGAGAGGGTGATCCGCCCTGACGACCCGGCAGGCGGTTCCAGGTTGCCGTGGAAGTCGTTGAAGGCGATCAACCGGACGTCCGTGCCGCCCCAACCGGCAGGCGCAGCCGCCGCGGTGCCCGCGGTGAGCCCGGCCACGGCCAGTACGGCCACCGCGAGGCTGCCCGCCCGGCGTAGCAGCCGTGTGGGATTGGTCATGTGTCGCTGTCCCTCCTCCGGGCCTGCCGCGGGGTGCGGAGCCCGGCCGAGCAGTCTGCCTCGTGTCAATGGCGGTACACCAGTGGTGTGGTCGCGTCGTGATGAACAGCGGCGGAGGAAGAAACCAATAGCCTGGACCGGTGACACCCGAGCCGCGACCCGAACCCAGGTGGCTGACCGAGCCGGAGATGCGGGCCTGGCGCACCTACATCGTGGGCAGCCAGCTACTGGCCTACCAGCTCAACCGGGAACTGCAGGACGAGCACAACCTCACCCTGGCCGACTACGAGATCCTGGTCCGCCTCTCCGAGCAGCCGGAGCAGCGGATGCGGATGAGCCAGCTGGCCGGCGAGGTGGCCAGCTCCAAGAGCCGCCTGTCCCACCAGATCACCAGGATGGAACGCGCGGGCCTGGTGACCAGGGTGGACTGCCCCAGCGACGGCCGGGGCGTGTTCGCCCAGCTCACCGAGACCGGCAGCACCCGCCTGAAGACCGCGGCGCCGATCCACCTGGACGGCGTGCGCAGCCACCTGATCGACCTGCTCACCCCGGCCGAGCACACCGCGCTGGTCACGATCTTCGCCAAGGTCCAGGACCACCTGGCCGGTCGCTAGCACGCGATCAGCGGCGACCGACTAATCTTTCCTCTCGGAAGCGTGGCAGAGCGGCCGAATGCACCCGCCTTGAAAGCGGGAGACCTTAACGGGTCCGGGGGTTCAAATCCCTCCGCTTCCGCCATCCTCCCTGGGCGGGAACCCTCAGCCCGCCAGGAAGCCGACGTAGACCAGGTAGCCGAAGGCCGTTACCGGCGCCGCTAGCAGCGCCAGGCAGCAGGCCGCGCACAGCAGGCCGGCCAGCAACTGGCCGATGGCGGGCTGGCCCTTGGCGACCTTCGGGTTCCGCGGGTCGTAGGTGATGTCCGCCGGGCCGAGCGGCCTGCGCTGGAACACGAACGGCGTCGACTCGACCTTCATGGACCTGCCGGTGGCGGTGACGAACCGCAGCACCGGGTACTTGGTCTGGTCCGACCTGCTTTCCCGGTAGTCGACGATCTCGCCCTGCACCGTGACACCACGGCGGCGCAGCGTCCACAGGTCGCGCAGCAGCAAGCGCCAGACGCCGAGCAGCAACTTGACCGCCAGCACGGCCAGGCCGATGAGCACGGCCAGCCCGGCCGCGATGACCAGCCCGTTCGCCAGGCCTGCCCACCAGATCAGCAGCAGCGTGGCCGTGGCCGCGCCCAGCGCCACCTTGGCCGCCAGCGGCATCGGCCTGCGCTGCCGGGTCGCGGCGGTGGTGGTCGCCGCCGGGTCGTGCTCGACCTTGCGCATGGCCCGGTCCAGCGCGGTGGTGAAGGCCGCCACCGCGGCGTCGTTGCCGCCCACCACCTCGTAGGACTCCGCCGCGGTGGTCAGCACCACGCTCCGCCCCGAGGTGTGGTGACCGGTCAGGGCTGCCAGCGGCACCCGTCTGCTCAGCCCTCCGCGAAAGACCTCGACCTCCGACTTCTCCAGCCGGAAAACCCCGCCGCGACCCTTCAGGACCACGACCGCATCGTTCGCCATGGCACAGACCGTAGGGCAGCGTGATCGGCCGGTTCAGCGAAATCGGGGAATCGGTTGCTCAGGCGGTGATGCCGGGGTCGGTGAGCACCGCCGAGCAGCGGGCCAGCAGCGCGCGCAGGGTGTCTCGCTCCTTGGCGGTGAACTCCGCGGACAGGCGGCGTTCCACCGCGCTGGCGCGTTTGTCCGCCTGCTCGAAGGTGGTTCGGCCTGCCTCGGTCAGCCTGGTCTCCAGGACGTTGCGGTGCAGCTCGTGCGGGGCGCGCTCGATCAGGCCCGCGGACTCCAGGTTGCGCAGGATGGTGGTCATCGTCTGCGGGGTGACCCGGCAGCGGCGGGCCAGCTCGGCGGCGGAGATGCCCGGCTGTTCGGCGAGCACCAGCAGCGCCGCGTACTGCGCGACGGTCAGGCCGACCGGCCGCAGGACCGCCTGCTTGACGCCCATCAGCTGGTGCTCGACGCGCTTGACGTCCCCGCCGAGGCGCTCATCCAACGGCATGCCCATGCGCTGATCGTACGAGCATCAGATATCTGTTCGTCTGTTGACGATCATCAGGGTACTGATTACATTCCGAACCCTGATGAAGAACAGTGATCGGAGAAACATGAGCAAGCTGATGACTGGGCGACGTGCGCTGCTCGCCATGGCGGTAGCCGCCGCGTCCGTCGTGGCCGTGACGCCCGCGGCCGGAGCCGCGCCCGGCCGCTTACCCGAGGTGATCTCGGCGAGTGCCCCGCAGCTGCATCCTGAGGGCGTCGCCTGGGACCCGCTGCGCCGGTCCTTCCTGGTCAGCTCGATGCGCTACGGCACCGTGTCGGTGGTCCGCCCGGACGGCGCGGTCCGCACCCTGGCCGCCGACCCCCGGATGGTCTCCACCTTCGGCGTGCACACCGACGCCGCCCGCGGCCGGGTGCTGACCACCTTCGGCGACTTCGGCGTCGGCGTGCGCTCCTCGCCGGAGACCGTCCGCAAGTCCTCCGGCCTCGGCATCTTCGACCTGCGCACCGGCCGCCTGCGGCACCTGGTCGACCTGGCCATCGGCGCGGGCGACCACGCCGCCAACGACCTGGCCATCGACGGCGCGGGCAACGCCTACGTCACCGACCCGTTCAGCGACGCCATCTACCGGGTCGACGTGCACGGCCGCGCCTCGGTGCTGATCCGCGACCCGCGCCTGCTCAGCAACGGCATCGGCATGAACGGCATCGTCTGGCACCCCAGTGGCCACCTGCTCGCGGTCAACTACGCCACCGGCACGCTGTGGCGTGTCCCGGTGGCCCACCCGGAGCGCCTGGCCCAGGTCAGCCTGCCCGAGCCGCTGGTCGGCGGCGACGGCCTCGACCTGCGCCCGGACGGCTCGCTCACCGTGGTCACCAACAAGCTCTCCGCCCCCGGCCGGGTCGCGGTCCGGGTGCTGCGCTCTGCCGACGGCTGGCGCTCGGCCGGGGTCACCCACCGCGCCGAGCCCTGGGCCGACACTGAACCGACCACCGTCGCCCGCACCCCGCACGGCAGCTACGTGCTCGACGGCCGCCTCTCCGCCCTGCTCGCGGGCCAGCCGGTGCACACCTTCACCCTGCGCCGCCTCTAGAACCGCCTGCGTGAGCGGGCGATCGTCCTGGCCCGGCGGCAGAGGTCGTCCACGATCTCGGCCGCCGCGGTCGGGGTGGTCCCGGTGCCGGGATCGCAGCAGCTCGGCTTGGTCCGCTTGGTGCTGTCCGAGGGACGCACACCGACCAGTCGGTACAGCAGCTCGTAGACGTCCAGGCCCGGATCGGCGTCGTGCGGCCCGACCAGCAGCACGTAGGCGAAGTCGGCCTGGTTGAAGGCGACCACCACCCGGTCCGCGCCGCGCAGGTGCCGCACGCACAGCCGGGGCAGCGGCTCCGGCCCGGTGACCCGGTAGGCCAGCGCGGCACAGCCCCGGTGGCTCAGCTCGTCCAGGAACTGCTCGTAGGCCCGCCGCGACGGCCCGCGCAACGCGGCGACCTGGGCGATCGCGACCGGTGTCTCGACAACGGTGATGGGCATGGGCTGCGGCCGCTCACCCCCGCCGGACGACACGTCCCTCGCCGCGGTTCATCTGCTCCAGGCTCTCCGCCAGGTCCAGCCGGTCCAGCAACGCCTGGTCCCGCAACCGCCGGTGCACCTCGTCCAGCAGTCCCCTGCTCCGCCCGGCCTGCCGCAGGTCCTCCACCAGCACCCGCACCTGGTGCAGCCGCCGCACGTCGATCCGCAACGTCGGATCCACCTGCGCGATGGTCAGCACACCCTCGCTGGCCCAGGCCCGCACGGTCTTCTCGGTCAGCTCCAGCAGCTCCCCGGCCACCGCCGGCCGCACCGGCAGCGCCCCCGCCAGCCGCTTCTCCGCAAGGCTCAACAGCCGCTGCCGCCGATCGTCGTTGCGCGGCAACGTCTCCGCGACCTCGGAGATCACCTCGACCTCGGCGAAGAGATCGCGCAGCTGCTGGGTCTCGGTCACGATCGACATGGCCAGCCCCTTCCCTCAGCTACCGATTATCCGCCTATTTTCCGGTAGTGGTCAATAGCCTGCTTGCCCTGCTGCTGGTCGTGGCCGTCTACCAACGGGCGCTGGTGAACACGTGGTCTCGCCGGAATTGCTCCGTATGGTTGGTCACGTTGACTGGTGTTCACCCTCGCGTGGTTGGCTGAGCCCATGACGCAGACCCGAACCGAGACGCTCCTGCTGACCGACGGCAGCGAACTGCGCTGCACCGTGGCCGAGCCGGACGGAGTGGTACGGGGCGGGCTGGTGCTGCTGCACGAGGCCCGCGGCGTCACCGACGCGGTACGCGGGCTGGCCACCAGCCTCGCCGAGGAGGGCTGGCTGACTGTCGCCCCACATCTCTACCACCGCGACGGCGACGACGAGCAGATCGACTCCGATGACGACCACCGGGTGGCGGACAAGGTGAGCCGCCTCTCCGGTGACTCGGTGCTGGCCGACACCGACGCCGCCTTCGCCTGGCTGGCCCAGCAGGGCGTGGCCGCGGACCGGATGGGCATCGTGGGCTTCGGCCTCGGCGGCTCGGTCGCACTGGTGGTCGCGGCCAGCCGCACCCTGGGCGCGGCGGTCACCATCAGCGGCGGCGGCATCGTCGCGCCGCTGTCGGAGGGGCTGCCCTCGCTGGTCGAGGTGGCCGGCGAGCTGACCTGTCCGTGGCTGGGCATCTACAGCGACGCGGTCAAGGCCATCCCCGCCGAGGACGTGGCCAAACTGCGGGACGCGGCGGCCGGCGCCGGGGTGGCCACCGACGTGGTCCGCTACCCCGGACCGGTCGAGGGCGAGCGCGAGCAGGACCCGGCCGCGGTCTCCGACGCCTGGCAGCGCACCCTCAACTGGTTCGACGCGCACCTGCGCTGACACCCGTTCCGCATGTCCTCACCCTGTGTGAACACTGGTTTTTCCGGGTGACGATTTTCCTGGGAACCGCACAGGCCCCCCGGTGCGTCTGACACCATGTCGGCGGGTTCCCACTCCGAGGGGCTCCCGAATACCACTGAACTGGTCGTAAGGGGAGAGCGCACATGAGTTACGGCGCTTCACTGGAGGAGATGCGGCGCGCCGCCCAGGACGTCCGCAAGGTCAACGGCGATGTCGACAACCAGCTGCGGCTGCTGCGTCAGCAGGTGCAGGACGTCAAGTCGTTCTGGCGCGGCGACGCGGCCAAGGCGTTCGACACGCTCATGGAGCAGTGGGACCGGGACGCCCTGAAGCTGAACCTCGCGCTGAGCGACATCGCAGGCAACCTGGACAACATGCACAAGGGCTACGCCCAGCAGGAAGAGCAGCACCAGCAGGGCATGAGCAAGATCCAGAACGAGCTGGGCTGAGCGCGGGACAACGGGGAGCGAAGACGATGAGCGGCGAAATCGAAGTCAGTTTCGAGCAGCTGGGCAACACCGCGGACAAGGTCCGCAGCACCTCCGGTGAGCTGGAGCGGCTGCTCGGCGACCTGAAGGCCAACCTGGCCCCGACCGCGGCCACCTGGTCCGGCAAGGCGGCCGAGGCGTGGCAGGTGCACCAGCAGCGCTGGGACTCCTCCTACGAGGACCTCAAGAGCGTGCTGGCCCAGATCGGCCGGGCGCTGGAGAGCGCCAACCAGAACTACCAGGACGCGGAGTCCCGCAACGTCAAGCGCTGGGGCTGATTCCCCACCGCGCTTAGCCACGCGACCCCGGCCGGACACCACGGCGCGGGGTCGTTCGGCGTTCTGGGACGCTGCTCACCACACCTGGCCTGATCGGCGGCGATCGGCTAGGAACTCAAGACATGACCGACACCACGCCCGGCAATGGCGCCGGAGTGCCGGACCTGTTGTGGCAACCCGAACCCGGCAGGGTCGGAGCCAGCAGGCTGGCCGCCTTCCGCGGCTGGCTGCGCACCCAGCACGGACTGGACCTGGCCGACTACTCCGCGCTGTGGCAGTGGTCCACCACCGACCTGCCCGCGTTCTGGGGCGCGCTGGCCGACTTCCTGGACGTCAAGTTCCACCAGCGGCCCAGCGCCGTGCTGGGCTCGACGGAGATGCCCGGCGCGGAGTGGTTCCCCGGCAGCACGCTCAACTACGCCGAGCACGCGCTGCGCTCCGGCCCCGGCAAGGGTGAGGCCGACCCCGCGGTGGAGTTCGTCCGCGAGGACGGCCTGAGCGCCCGGCTGAGCTACGGCGAGCTGCGCGCCAGGGTCGCGGCCGCGCGGGCCGGTCTGCGCGAGCTGGGCGTGCGCCAGGGCGACCGGGTGGCCGCGCTGGTGCCGAACTCGCCGGACACCCTGATCGCCTTCCTGGCTGCGGCCAGCCTCGGCGCGGTGTGGTCCTCCTGCTCGCCGGACTTCGGCGCGCGGGCCATCTCCGACCGGTTCACCCAGATCGAGCCGACCGTGCTCATCGCGGTCAACGGCTACGTCTACAACGGACGGTCCTTCGACACCAGGCCGACCGTGGAGCGGCTGCGCGAGGAGATCCCCGGGCTGCGCGCCACCGTCCTGGTGGACTACCTGGGCAACGGCGCCACCGTGCCGGAGACCCATGACTGGGCCGAACTGCTGGCGCGGCACCGGGGCGCGCCGCTGGAGTTCGACCCGGTGCCCTTCGACCATCCACTGTGGATCCTCTACTCCTCCGGCACCACCGGCCTGCCCAAGGGCATCGTGCAAGGCCACGGCGGCATCGTGCTGGAACACCTCAAATCCCTTGCCCTGCACGGGGACCTGGGGCCGGGCGAGCGGTTCCTGTGGTTCACCACCACCGGCTGGATGATGTGGAACTACCTCGTCTCCGGCCTGCTGGCAGGCTGCACCGTGGTGCTCTTCGACGGCAGCCCCGGCCACCCCGACCTCGGCGCGCTGTGGCGGATCGTGGAGCAGCTCAAGGTCACCTACTTCGGCACCTCCGCGCCGTACGTGCAGTCCTGCCTCAAGCAGGGCCTGCGGCCTGCCGAGCAGCACGACCTGTCCGCGCTGCGGGTGATCGGCTCCACCGGCGCCCCGCTGAGTCCCGAGGGCTTCGCCTGGCTGGCCGAGCACGTCGGCGAGCGGATCCAGATCGCCAGCGTCTCCGGCGGCACCGACCTGTGCACCGCCTTCGTCGGCGCGGCGCCGGACGTGCCGGTGTGGCTTGGCGAGATCTCCTGCCGGATGCTCGGCGCCGCGGTGGCCGCCTACGACGAGGCAGGCAACCCGGTGCTGGACGAGGTCGGCGAGCTGGTGATCACGCAGCCGATGCCGTCCATGCCGGTGTTCTTCTGGCGGGACGCCGACGGCAGCCGGTTGCGCGAGGCCTACTTCGAGACCTATCCGGGCATCTGGCGGCACGGCGATTGGATCAAGATCACACCCCGCGGGTCCTGCGTGATCTACGGCCGGAGTGACTCCACGCTCAACCGGGGCGGCGTGCGGATGGGCACCAGCGAGTTCTACCGGGTGGTCGAGGGCTTCGAGGAGGTGCTCGACTCGCTCGTCATCGACACCTCCGGCGCTGGTCAGACCGATGGCGAGCTGCTGTGTTTCCTGGTGCTGGCGCCGGGGGCCGAGCTGGCCGAGGTGGAGCCGAGGCTGCGCGCGGAGCTGCGCGGCGCGCTCTCGCCAAGGCACGTGCCCAACCGGTTCCTGGCCATCACCGACGTGCCGCGCACGCTCAACGGCAAGAAGTGCGAGGTGCCGGTGAAGAAGATCCTGGCCGGCATGCCGCCGGAGCGGGCGGTCAGCCGGGACGCGCTGACCAACCCCGAGGCGCTGCGGCCGTTCGAGGAGCTGGCCGCCAGGGCCGCCGGAACCACCCCGTGACGTGGGCCGACGGTTTCGGTAAGGGAATTACCGAAGTGTCATCCGATCGAGTGTTGCCAAGCCTGCGCGGCGGGTGAAACCGTCTGCGGCGTGTCCACCGGACGTGGGACCGGGTGGACACAGGGGATGGTCCGGGCGCACGGGTCGTCCGCGATCATGGGAATCCGCGATGGACAGCTGGGGCAGGGCGGTAAACGCCCTGCTCCGGCCCCTGATGACCCCCCGTTTTGGCGGATGGCTCGGGGGTGTGTAAAGTACTGATCCGGCGGCCCCACAAGGCCCCGGGAGGCTTCGCCTAGTCTGGTCTATGGCGCCGCACTGCTAATGCGGTTGGGGGCTTCAACCCCCTCCCGGGTTCAAATCCCGGAGCCTCCGCAGTGCTTGGCTTCGGTCAGGTCACAACTGAAGAATGATGCGCTCGTAGCTCAACGGATAGAGCACTTGACTACGGATCAAGAGGTTGCAGGTTCGAATCCTGCCGAGCGCGCCACCTCAGAACTGCCGCTTGTCGGCAGTTCTTTGCTTTCTGTGCTAGACTGGTCCCATCAGTTGGATGCAGTCATCTTTTCCTCGAACGTTGTGAAGCGCCCGCAGGAATTTTGACCGGCGGGCTCGCGCGTTCGGGAGGCATCTCTCCCTTCATCGCACCAGCCTGCCTGCGGCAGCTGTTGGCCTGCGAGGTGCAGGTCGCGAAGAGTGCAATCAGGGAGAGCAGATGGCTAAGGGCACTGTGAAGTGGTTCAACGGCGAGAAGGGCTTCGGCTTCATCGCCCAGGCTGATGGCGGTCCGGACGTCTTCGTCCACTTCAGTGCTATCCAGGGCAACGGTTACCGGACCCTGGAAGAGAACCAGTCGGTCGAGTTCGAGATCACCCAAGGCCCCAAGGGCCCGCAGGCGGAGCAGGTTCGCGCCGTCTGAGGCGTACCGCCACGCGGCTCTGACGCGAAGCCCACACCGCTGGTCGGTGTGGGCTTCGCCGCATTCGCGGTAGGTAACGCGGATGACTTTGCTAACGGATTGATCTCGGTGAGATCCCGAAATCGCAACCGTGGTCGCGGAGAGGTTTAGCGTCTGCCGGTCCAGCCAGTTTCGCACTGTAGCGGACTTTCTTCTGTTCAGAAGTAACGCTACCCCATAATGCGAGGTCAAATGGCTGTGGTAGGGCCGCTGGCAAGACCAATGGATTAAGCCGAACGGTGTAGTGTCTGATAGCGCTGGGTAAGGGATTGTGTACCCACCCCTGGGGACGGCCCAGTAGGCCCCGGCGGTACTGTCCCTCCCGTTCTCGCCCCGATCGCGCCCCGATGCGGCCCCGTCCGGGTGAGTACCAGCGCTGACACCTCGTACCCCCACATGCCCGTTCTGGGAGTTTCCACACTTCCGGCGGGAAGGAGAGTTATGACATCTCGGTTGCGCGCCGCGCGCGTTGGCGCGGTGCTCCTCACTGCGACCGCGATTTCGCTGGTTTCCGCACTCCCGGCCATGGCGCAGACGAAGGCCAAGGTCGACAAGACCGCCAACGAGGGCACGATGCACGTGCGCCTCAACGACGGCAAGTCCATCCCCACCCTGCTGATCGGCCTCCGGCTGGCCGACGGCACCGCGCTCAAGACCTACTGCGTCGAGCTGACCGTCGGCGTGCGCGACGACGCGCAGATGATCGAGGCCCCGTGGAGCAAGTACCCGGGCGCCGACAGCAAGGGCCACGACAACCAGTCGGACTTCAAGTCCAGCCCTGACAAGGTCAACTGGATCCTGCACCACTCCTACCCGACCATCGGGCTGGCCGAGCTGGGCAAGACCGTTGGCGCCGACCTCGACAACAACGAGGCCATCGCGGGCACCCAGGCCGCGATCTGGCACTACAGCAACAAGGTCAGCCTGCACGCGAACAACACCGATGACGTCAAGGCGGTCTACAAGTATCTGACCGGCGAGAAGAACGTCGGCATGAAGGAGCAGCCCAAGCCCTCGCTTGAGCTGACCCCGGACCAGCTCGCCGGTGCCGCCGGCAGCAAGCTCGGCCCGTTCACGGTCAAGTCCACCGCGGAGAAGATCAAGCTCACCGCGGACGCGCCCAAGGGCGTCAAGGTCGTGGACAAGGCCGGCAAGGAGCTCACCGAGGCCGCCAACGGCCAGGAGATCTTCGTCGACGTGCCGGCCGACGCCGCCGCCGGCAAGGCGAGCTTCAAGCTGGAAGCCACCACCAAGATCGACAAGGGTCGGCTGTTCGTCGCCAACGACGGCAAGCCCTCGCAGACCCTGATCCTGGCCCAGGCGACCAACGCCAAGCTGGCCGCACAGGCCAACGTCACGTGGAAGGCCGGTCAGCCGACCACCAAGCCGACCACCAGCACCACCACCCCGGCTCCGACCACGACCACGTCGAAGGCGGAGATCCCGGCGACCACCACCAGCCCGGTGCCCCCGGTGAAGAACACCGGCGGCCTGGCCAACACCGGCGCCTCGGTGATCACCCTGTCGCTGGTCGGCGTGGTGCTCCTCGGCGGCGGTGCGCTCGCCCTGGTGCTCCAGCGCCGCAGGAAGCGCGCCTGAGCAACTGACTAGCTAGACCGGCTGCGCCGGGCTCCCAACGGGGGAGCCCGGCGCAGCTTCTGTTGTGCCTCAGGACTTCCGGAGCACGCAGCCCAGGATCGGCAGCTCCAGGCGGCACCGCGCCGGGGGCAGTCCGGCCACGTAGATGTCGCCGTCGGCCACCGCCACGTTGCGGTCGCTGGAGGCGCCGGTGGCGAGGATCCGGGCCGGATCGCGGAACCCGGTCACCACCTCGACCCGCTGCACCGGCTTCGGCGTGCGGATCACCGTCTCCGGGCTCCAGTGCTTCCCGCCGCGCAGCAGGAAGGTCTCGATGTCCGGCTTGGCGTCCTTGGTGGCGTAGACCCGCCAGGTGTTGCCGTCCAGCCGCTCGATCTCCCTGGTGCGGTAGCCGGTGGCCACCTCGGTGACCACCCACCGGCCGCCCTCGAACACCGCGGCCTTGTTGTGCCACAGCCCGGTGTTGTCGGTCTCGAACCACAGGGTGAACGGCTTGCCGTTGGCCACGCCGACCTGCTGGATGTAGTCCGGCGACTTGATCCCGCCGGGCAGCGCCAGCGGGGTCTCCACGATCTTGAGCCGCTGCTCCTGGTCCGCGTCGTCGATCTGGGTGCCCAGGTCACGCCCGGATGCGGAGTAGAAGTGCCGGTTCGCCGGGTCGAACCAGGCGTAGTAGATGTTGCGGTGGTAGCGGTCGTGCTTGTGGCCCTCCGGCCCACCGCCGGCCAGCGTGTAGACGATGTGCACCCGCTCGCGGTTGCCCAGCGAGGCTGGCTCGTAGCGCATCTGGCCGATGTAGATCTCGTCCATGTGGTCCGCGCGGCTGGTCGAGCCGATGGCGAACCGCTGCCCGGTCAGCTGCTCGGAGTTGCGCCAGCTGCGTCCGTTGTCGGTGGAGACCACGTAGCGCATCGGGCGGAGGTCGGTCGGCTTGCTCGGGTCCAGCTCCTGCGAGGTCTCCCGGAAGAAGACGTAGATGGTGCCGTTGGCGGTCTTGAACGGCATCGGGTAGCTGGCCGCGGCGCCCTCGGCGATGGTGGCCTGGGTCCAGTCGCCCTCGACCGAGCGCGGCTTGGGGGAGCGGGTCAGCCGCAGGGACTTGTTGTGCATGCCTTGGAAGACCAGCAGGTAGCCGTCGTCGGCCTGGATGATGGTCGGGTAGTTGTGCGGGTCGGACTCGCCGTCGGCGATCTGCCTCGGCGCGGTCCAGCTCTTCTTCTTGTGGTCGTAGGCCTGCACGTAGTTGTGCGCGTGCTGACCGGACCAGGTGGCGATGGTCTGGTCGGTGACCTTGTCGTACACCGCGCCGGCCATCGGGCGGCGGTCGGTGCGGGATGCCACCGTGCTGGCCGGTGTCATCACGTCGAACCGCGGCGCGGCCTTGCTCGGGTTCGCCTCCGGTGCTGCGGTTGCCACGGGGGCGGTCACCAGCGCCGCTGCGATCAGCGGCAAGGGCAACAGGGCGCGAAGTGTTCGCGTCATGGGCGGGGACCTCCTGGTTACCAGCGGTATCCAGGCGGCGGCAGCGACTACTTAACCATAGGAGGGGCGTTCAAGGTCGAGTACGCTCGATCGCGTGCAGGAACAGGTGAACTCAACAGCTACCGTCCGGCGGCAGAAGATGGTCACCTGGCGGGGTCATGACCTGCCGAGCCTGGAGTCCGCGCGACTGGTGCTGGCCGAGGGCCTGCGCTTCCGCGGCACCGGCCGCCTCATCGTCGCCGCCAACGCCGAGACCGGGGCGTTCAGCGCCTCCTACGAGGTAGGGGTGAACGAGGCAGGCGAGGTCAAGCGGCTACTCGTGCGCAGCACCACCGCCGAGCACGAGCGCCAGATCTCCTTCAGCCGCTCGCACGACGGCTTCTGGCTCTACGACCGCGGCCAGGGCCCGCAGCGCGAGGAGTTCCAAGGCGCGGCCGAGGTGGACGTGCAGTTCTGCGTGCTGTTCAACACCCTGCCGATCCGCCGCCACCAGCTGCACCGGGAGGCAGGCGAGGCGACCATGCCGGTGCTCTGGGTGTCCCTGCCGGAGCTGGAGCTCAAGGTCGTGCACCAGACCTACCGCACGGTGAGCGCGGGCGAGCAGGAGTCGGTGGTCAACTTCTCCCACCTCGGCTTCACCGCGGACATCACCGTCTGCGAGGACGCCGTGGTGCTCGACTACCCGGGCATCTCCGGCCGGATCTAGACCCGGACCGCGATCGCCACTCCCTGGCCAACGCCAACGCAGGCCGCCGCGATCCCCAGGCCGCCGCCGCGCTGACGCAGGTGGCGGCACAGGTCGATGATCACCCTGGGCATCGAGGCGCCCAGCGGGTGGCCGTAGGCGATCGCGCCGCCGTGCACGTTGACCCGGTCCCGGTCCACCTCGGGCAGGTGGTGCAGCACGGACAGCGCCATCGCGGCGAAGGCCTCGTTGATCTCCCACAGGTCCACGTTCTCCGCGCGCACGCCCAGCCGCAGCAGCAGGCGGCGGATCGCGGGCACCGGGGCCAGGGTGAACCGGTGCGGCTCGTCCGCGGCCACCGTGCCGGCCACGATCTCGCCCAGCGGCTGCACGCCCAGCTCGGTGGCGGCGGCCTCGGTGCCGATCAGCGCGGCCACCGCGCCGTCGCTCAGCGGTGAGGAGTTGCCCGCGGTGACCGGGCCGTCGGCGGAGAAGGCCGACTTGAGCTGGGCCAGCTTCTTCTCCGAGGTGTCCGAGCGGACCGACTCGTCCCTGCGCACGATCTGGGTCGAGCGCGGGCCTTCCGGGGCCAGCACCGGGAAGACGAAGCCGTCGTGCACCCCGGCGTCCCAGGCGGCCGCGGCCCTGCGGTGCGAGCGCAGCGCGAACAGGTCCATCTCCTCGCGGGTGATGTTCAGCCCGGTGGCCACCTGCTCGGCGGCCAGGCCCAGCGGCACCGTCCACTCCGCGCGCATCCTCGGGTTGACCAGTCGCCAGCCCAGCGCGGTGGAGACCACCTCCATCCGGTCCGGCAGGCCCTTGTCCGGGCGCGGCATGACAAACGGGGCCCGGCTCATGCCCTCCACGCCGCCGACCACCACCAGGTCCGCGTCCCCGGCCACGATGGCCCGCCTGGCCTGCACGAACGTCTCGCCGCCGGAGGCGCACAGCCGGTTGAGGGTCACCCCCGGCACGGTCACCGGCAGCCCGGCCAGCAACGCGGCCATCCTGGCCACGTTCCGGTTGTCCTCACCGGCGCCGTTGGCGTCGCCGTAGATCACGTCGTCGATGCGCGCCGGATCCAGCTGGCCGCTGCCGTCCGGCCCGTGCCGCCGGAGCAGCTCGGTGATCGGCAACGTCGCCAGGTCGTCCACCCGGACCTCGGACAGGCCACCGCGGTAGCGGCCGAACGGGGTGCGAGCGGCATCCAGGATCAGTGCGGGCATACCCCCATGCTGGACCATGCGAGCCGTTCTCGCGTCGCCGCTGTGAGATCACCGACGAGCGGAGATCACTGGCGGGCGACCGAGAACGGCACGTACGCGTAGGAAGCCGGGGTGTCCCAGCTGGTGCCCACCGCGCGCACCTCGATGGTGTGCGGGCCGGTGGCGATGGCGCCGGCCAGGCTCAGCGCGATCCGCCAGGACCCCGCCACGCCAGGACCGTCCTTGGCGGTGGGCAGCGCGGCCAGCCGGTCCCCGTCCAGCCGCACCTCCAGCCCGGCCAGTCCGGCCAGCTCCCCGGCGGCGAGCTGCCCGGCCAGGCCGTCCAGCCGGATGTCCAGCACGATCCGGCCCCGGCTCACCGGCTCCCCGGCCGGCACCGGCCTGCCCGCGGCGTCCAGCAGGGTCGCGTTCGGCTCGGCCAGCACCGGACCGGGCCGCGGCAGCCGCTGGTCGGCGCGGTTGGGCGGCGGCTGGTCCGCGGCCAGCCCGGCGGCCGGGCGCAGGTCGAGCGAGGCCGGGCCGTGCTCCACCTTGAGCTCCGGGTTGTCCTGGCGCAGCTGGACGGCCAGCAGGTAGCGGTCCCGGTCGACGGCCAGCGCGGCCGCCGGCAGGTCGGCGACCAGCGGGAACCAGCCGTGCCGGTCGGGCGGCAGGTCCGGGAACACCGGCCGCAGCGGGTAGTCGGCGCCGTTGACCGAGGCGGTGAACCTCGGCAGCACCGGCGAGTCGGCGGCGGGCCGCACCGCCACCCGCAGCAGCGCGCCCTCGGTGCCCAGCAGCTGCCTGGTGCCCTCCGGCGCGCCGGCGCCTGCCGGGCGCGGGTGGTCGGTCAGCACCCTCGGGGTGACCCTCAGCGGGGGGCTGGGGGCGGGCTCGCCGTCGAAGGCGACCAGGTCCAGCAGCACGTCGGTGACCCCGCTGCCGCGCCCGGCGAAGCCGAGCAGCACGGTGGCCTCCTGCCAGGACCGGACCACCGGTGTGCGACCCAGCAGAGCGCCGTCCCGCAGCACCCGCAGCTCGGTCGCGGTGAACACCAGCTCCCAGCGCTGCGAGCGCCCGATCGGCGGCGCGGGCAGGCCGGGCAGGCGCGCCTCACCGCCTGGATGCCGCACCAGCACGCCCTCGGTGGTCAGCTCCACCCTGATCGCGCCCGGTGGCAGCTGCCGTTCGCCGACGACGTCCACCGGTCCCGGCACGAAGTCCACGGTCAGCCGGTCCCTCGGCTCCGGCGCGTCGGTCTCCAGCACCACCCGGCCGCCGTCGGCGCGCAGCCGCAGCGGGGTCCGCGCGCGCAGGCCGGTGGGCCGCTCGCCGCAGTTGGCGCTGACCACCAGCCGCCCCGCGGCCAGCCCGGTCCACGCGCAGCCGGGCCGCTGCACCAGCTGCCAGCGCGAGGCGACCTCGTCCTCGGTGCCGTCGAACCGGTCCACGAAGCTGAAGCCGTCCTCGGCCGTGCGCGGTGTGCCCGCCCCACGCACCGGGTCGGAGCGCTGCCCGAACGCGTCCACCGCGCGCACCTCGACCGGATGGGCCAGGCCATCGGTGAGCCCGTCCAGCTGCGCCGAGCGCTCCGCGACCAGCCTGGTCCGCCGCTCGTGGCCCCAGGTCACCTCGTACCCGGCGGCCTCGCCCTGCCAGCTCACCTGGAGCCGCCGCGACCCCGGCTGGATGTTCAACCCGGTCGGCGCCTGCGGTTTCGCCTGCGGTCCCGGCAGCAGCACGCCATCGGCCCGGAACTCGGTCATCGTGCGGTACGGCGGTAACGCGGGCTCCTCGCCCTGCTCCTCGCCGGTGCCCCGCATCACCACGACGGCCCCGGCCAGCAGCACGGCGGCGCCCAACACCACCGCCACCCGCGACCGAGGTTCCATCCGCCCACGTTAGGCGTGGGAGGCGGCTCAGTACAGGCGTTGCACCACCGCGGTGTAACTGCTCCACTCCGGACCGCCCAGCTCGTCGGCGACCAAGCGGACCACCCGGCAGCCCACGTGCTCCAGCAGGGTGCGGAACAGCTCGGCGGGCAGCGGGAACATCTCGATGCCGCTGGGGTCCGGCTCGACCAGCGGCGCCTCGTCGGCGGCCTCCTCAGCGGCCGGTGCCGCGACCGGCTGGGCCACCTGCGCGCTGACCTCGACCGGGACCCGCGCGGTCGCCGAGCCCAGGCCCTGGAACCAGGCCACCTGCTCCAGCACCAGGTCCAGCTCCAGCTCGTAGTCGCCGGGCTCGGCCGGTGCGGTGACGGTCAGCGTGACGATGGCCGACTCACCGGCTGGCACGCCGGACATCGGCAGCGGGGTCCGGCCGTCGTCGCTGACCACGGTCGCGCCGCCAGCGAGCCAGTGGTTGCCGAGCTGGAGGTTCGGCGAGAAGTGCCAGGGGTGCTCGCTCAGGTTGCTGACCCTGACCCGCACCGCGGCCTGCTGGCCCGGCCTCAGCTGGGCCGGCGCGGTCAGCACCTCCAGCCCGGCCCGGCAGCCCTCCGGCACCGGCACCGGGCTGGTGCGGTGGCTGGGCAGCTGGAGCACCAGCACCCCGCCCGGCCGGACTACCCTGACCAGCTCCAGCAGGCTGGCCACCTTGGGCAGCGGCGGGATGTGCTGGAGCACGATCAGGCTCAGCACCCCGTCAAAACTGGCGTCCGGGAACGGCAGCGCACGGCCGTCGTAGGCGACGAACTCGGTGCGCTCCGGGAACCGGCTCATCGCCTTGGCCTGCTCGACCATGGAGGGCGCGATGTCCACGCCCACGACCTGGCAGCCGGTCTCGGCCAGCGCGTTGCTCAACCGGCCCAGCCCGCAGCCGAAGTCCAGCACCCGGCCGCCCAGCTCCAGGTCCAGCCCGGCCAGCCAGCCGCTGACGGCCTCGACGTGGCGGCGCCCGGTGGCCATGAACTCGTCGTGGTCCCACTGGTTGTGCCTGCGCTCCGGATCGGAGAGGACCGCCCAGTACGGATCTTCCTTACCCAGGTTGTCCCAGGTGGCTTGCAGGCCGGGCAGGTCGGTCACGTGCTCCCCAGTTCCGTTCCGATGGCCATCTCGTCCTCGATCGAGGTGATCCGGCCACCCAGTGTGCCAAGGTCGAGCAGCTCGTCCAGGGCATTGGGGTCCTTCAGGTCGATCCGCACCTCGGCCGGTGCGCTCTCCGGGGCCCTGGTGAAGCCGCGGCGGGCCTCGAACCCGGCGTCCACGGTGACCGCCAGGCCGCCGGTGGAGGCCAGCGAGCCGCGGGCCGCGCCCAGCCTGCCCAGCGCCTCGTCCAGCGCCTCCAGCAGCGCGCCCCGGTTGCCCTCGCACATCGCCCTGACCAGCTCAGGCCGGGTGCCGGCCACCCTGGTGCCGTCGGCGAAGGAACCGGCGGCCAGCGACCAGGCCAGCGGCCCGCCCTCGGCGCCGACCGCGGCCAGCACCGCGGCGAACAGGTGCGGCAGGTGCGAGATCCGGGCCACCGTGGCGTCGTGCTGCTCAGGGGTCGCGGGCACCACGTGCGCGCCGCAGGCGATGGCCAGCCTGGCCACCTGCGCCCACCTGGTCAGGTCGGTCTCCTCCTCGGCGGTGACCACCCAGGGCGCGCCGCGGAACAGCTCCGCCGAACCGGCCGCCCAGCCGGACTCGGTGGACCCGGCCATCGGGTGCCCGCCGACGTAGCGGGCCGAGGGCAGGATGCGGCCCACCGCCTCGGCCACCGGCCCCTTGACGCTGACCACATCGGTCAGCGGGCAGGACGGGGCGAGCGCGCGGACCTGCCGCAGCACCTCCTCCAGCGCCGTCAGCGGCACCGCGAGCACGATCAGCGCACCCTCGTCCTCGGCTCGGTGCAGCGCGTCCGCCACGCTCGCCTCGGCCTGGTAGCCGTCGGCCAGCGCCGCGTCTCGGTCCACCTCGGACTTGGTCGCGCCCCACGCCGGGTACCCGGCCGACCGGACCGCCCGTAGCACCGAGCCGCCGATCAGCCCGAGCCCGAGCACACACACCGAATGCATTCGCCCATCCTTCCGCTGCCCACGTCCGCAGCGTTTGCTACCCCGGGTTGCCCGCGCTGTCTGCCTGGTTCCCGGGATAAGCGCTCGGCCGCAGCTCCTCGTCGGTGAGCGCCCACACCGGTGTCACCTCCGGTCCAGGACCAGCGGTGACCTGGAGCGCGCCGATCCGGTACTCGTCCCTGCTGGGCCGCACGGTGTACCCGGCCTCCCGCAGGATGGTGGTCATCGCCGCGACCATCGCCGCACCGATCCGGTACGAGTAGCCGATCGCCGGATCGGCCAACCGGCCGCTGTTCACCGCCCGCCGGGCACAGGCGCGCAGCCGGGGGCTGACCACCCACTCCACGTGCACCCCGCCGACCTCGTCCCGGCCGGGGTCCACGCTGACCTCGGCGCCGGGGTGCAGGTCGCCGGAGAAGGTCCTCGGCACCACCGCCAGTCCGGCCGCGGCCAGCTCGTCACGCACGCAGACGGCCAGGAACTCCCGCCGGGCCAGCTCCTCCGGCTCGGCCTTCTGGGGGAAGGTCATCGCAGTGCGTCCAGCGCGAACCCGGCGTACATGGCCACCCCGTGCGCCATCGCGGCCTCGTCGAAGATCACCCGGTTGGAGTGGTTCGGCGCGGCGTCGGCGACCGGCGTGCCCGGCGGGCAGGCGCCGAGGAAGGCCATCGCGCCCGGCACCTCGTTCAGCACGTAGGACCAGTCCTCCGCGCCCATCAGCGGATCCAGCATCGGCGCGGCGTGCGCGGGGCCGAGCACCGCGGCGGCCAGGTCCACCACGCCGGGGCCGACCACCTCGTCGTTGACCGTCACCCCGTAGCCGAGCACCACCTCGACCTCGGCGGTGCAGCCGTGCGCGGCGGCCACGTGCTCGCAGACCCGGCGGACCTCCTCGTGCACCAGCTTGCGGGTGGGCTCCGACAGCGCCCTGATGGTGCCCTGCAGGTGCGCCACCTCGGGAATGATGTTGCTGGTGGTGCCCGCCTTGATGTGCGCCACGGTGACCACGGCCGGGTCGAACACGCTGACCTTGCGGGTGATCATGGTCTGCAAGGCGCCGACCATGGCCGCGGCCGCCGGGATCGGGTCCAGCGCGTCGTGCGGGGCCGAGGCGTGCCCGCCGCGGCCGGTGACGGTCACGTTCAGGATGTCCGAGGAGGCCATGATCGGCCCCGGCCGGGACTGGAACATGCCGCTGTCCAAGGTCGAGGTGATGTGGATGGCCAGCGCCCGCTCCGGCCTGCTGCCGGTGACCTCCAGCAGCCCCTCGTCCAGCATGTACTTGGCCCCGTGGTGACCCTCCTCGCCGGGCTGGAACATGAACACCACCTGCCCGGCCAGCTCCGCGCGGCGGGCGCTGAGCAGGCGCGCGGCCGAGGCGAGCATCGCCACGTGCGTGTCGTGGCCGCAGGCGTGCATGGTGCCGGGGGTCTGGGAGGCGAACTCCAGGCCGGTGTCCTCGGTCAGCGGCAGCGCGTCCATGTCCGCGCGCAGCAGCACCGTCCGGCCCGGCTTGCCACCCTCCAGCACCCCCACCACCGAGGTGGTGGACTCGCCGGTGTGCGTGCTCAGCGGCAGGTCGGCCAGCTCGGCCAGCACCGCGGCCTGGGTGCTCGGCAGGCGCAGGCCCTGCTCGGGGTGGCGGTGGATCCGGCGGCGCAGCGCGACCGTCCTCGGCTGGAGTTCGCGGGCCTGGTGCAGGACGCCGGCGAGCCGGGCGTCCGCGGGGTGCACGGGGGCGCTCATGGGGACAGTGTCGCCTGTCCGCGGGACGCGCGGACACCGTCATTTGCCACGCCACGCCGCGTACGCGGGATAGTGCTTTCGGGTTAAGCGTTATGCGCATAACGTGTGCCCCATGGCGGTGCAGGAGCCGGTTATCGGCTTCGCGGTAGCGGTGGTGCGTGAGGAAGGCCGTTGGCGGTGTTCGCCGATGGACAGTGCGGCGCTGGCTGACCTGGACGCGGCGATCACCGAGTTGCGCGGGACCAGGTCGACGGGTGCCGTCTTCGGCATGCTCGCCGTCGACGACGAGTTCTTCGTGCTGATCAGGCCGGCGCCGACCGGAGTGGCGCTGCTGCTCTCCGACGCGGGCTCCGGACTCGACTACGACGTGGCCGCGGACGTGCTCGACCTGCTCAGGGTCGAGCCGCCGGACCCCGACGACGAGGACATCTGGCCGGCCGGCGACTTCACCATCCTCACCGACCTCGGCCTGCCCGAACCCGAGCTGCAGCTGATCGTCGACGACATCGACCTGTACCCGGACGAGCAGCTCACCATGATCGCCCAGCGCTGCGGGTTCGCCGACGAGCTGAGCAAGATCACCGAGCGGCTGCAGCAGTGACCCTGCCGCCATCGGGGGCGGACCTGGCAGCCATGCGCACCGCGCTCGAAGTCGCACGCGGTGCCCTGACCAGCGGGGACGTCCCCATCGGCGCGGTGGTGCTGGACCAGTACGGCCGGGAGCTGGCCCGCGCGCACAACGCTCGCGAAGCCAGCGCCGACCCCACCGCCCACGCCGAAGTCCTCGCCCTGCGCGCCGCCGCGGCGGCCCACGGCGACGGCTGGCGCCTGGACGGCTGCACCCTGGTAGTCACCCTGGAGCCCTGCACCATGTGCGCCGGCGCGATCGTGCTGGCCAGGATCGCCAGAGTGGTCTTCGGCGCCTGGGAACCCAAGACCGGCGCGGCCGGCTCGCTGTGGGACGTGCTGCGCGACCGCAGGCTCAACCACCGCCCCGAAGTGCGCGGCGACGTGCTCGCCGAGGAGTCCGCGGCCCTGCTCGAAAAGTTCTTCCGGGACCACCGGGACGGGTGAGCCCGCTCACAACGGCGTGACGCGAGCGGAAATCGGGCACTCCGTACGAGGTGAGTGGCCCGGTGCGGGGCCGGTGCCACCACAGCGCGAAGGGAGCCGCCATGAGCGTGTTCGACAAGGCCAAGGACAAGGCCGAGCAGCTGGTCGGCCAGGCCAAGGAGAAGATCGGCCAGGTCACCGGCAACGAGGAGCTGGAGGCCGCTGGCAAGCGCGACCAGCTCGCCGGCGAGGCCAAGGAGACCGCCCACGACGTCCGCGACAAGGCGGCCGACGCGGTCAAGGACATCAAGGACAAGTTCCAGAAGTAGCAGCTCAGAGGCCTGCGGAACCCGATTGCGGTTTCCCCGTGGTCGTTCGGTATTGTTCTCGGCGGTGGCGTGTCCGAGCGGCCGAAGGAGCACGCCTCGAAAGCGTGTGAGGGTTCACGCCCTCCGTGGGTTCAAATCCCACCGCCACCGCTGGCTGATGGCCCCGTGCTCGCGCTTTGTGCGCTCGCCGGGGCCATCGGTATTTGACCCGGGGGGCCGAGCCCCCCGGACCCCCACGGTGCGTACTTGTTGCGGAACCAGCCTGGTGCGGTCTCGCCTTCGGCTTCGCCTCGGCCTCCGGCTTCGGCTCTGGCTTCGCCTCGACTTCCGGCTTCGGCTTCGGCTTCGGCTCCATCTTCGGTGCCACCGCCACTTCCGGTCCCCACCGCCACCTCGGTCCCCACCGCCACTTCCGGTGCCACCTCCGCCTCGGCCTTCGGGGTTTGGCTGGGCCTGTGGGGTTCTTTCTGCTGTGTGACGAGCGGCAGCAGTCGTTCTCGTGGCCTGCGGAGCTTCGGTGGCTGGGGGAGTGGTCCTGAGGTTGGGATGACCTGCGGCAATCGTTAGGGGAACGCCTACCAAAGTTCACTCGATCAGGGAAAGATTCCTCCTCCCGACCCCGACCGGGAGGACCTGAGCTTCGGATGAGCTACCGCCGCCGAGTGTTGTTTCCGCTGTTGGCCGCCTCGTGTGTGGCCGCTGCCCTGCCTGTGGGTGCCGTTGCGGCGCCGTCCCCCGATGTGCTGATCTCCGAGGTCTACGGCGGGGGTGGGAACTCCGGGGCGAGCCTGACGCATGACTTCGTTGAGTTGGCCAATCCGAGTGCCGTGGCCGTCGACCTGACCGGGTGGAGCGTGCAGTACCTGACCGCTTCGCCCTCCTCCGGGTCGCGGTGGCAGGCCACGCCGTTGGCTGGTGCTGTTGCCGTGGGGAAGCGGTACCTGGTTGGGCAGGCGAAGGGGAGTGGGGGCAGCGTCGCGTTGCCTGCGCCGGATGCGGCGGGCACCCTGGCCATGGGGGGTTCTGGGGGGACCGTCGCGCTGGTCAAGGGGACTGAGGTGCTGACCTGTCTGACCGCGCTTGACTGTGCGGCGGATGGGCGGATCCGGGATCTCGTTGGCTACGGCAATGCGGTGGTGCGGGAAGGTAACCCGGTTGGGGCTACCTCGAACGCCACCTCGGCGGCGCGGGGAGCGCTTGCCGACACCGATGACAATGCCGCCGACTTCGTTGTTGGCGAGCCGACCCCCGTCAACAGCAAGGGGGAGGGGCCGGGGAGCGGGGAGCCTGGGCCGCAGCCGGTGGCGGCGCGGATCCACCAGGTGCAGGGGACTACCCGGGTTTCGCCGTTGCGGGACAAGGTGGTTGTGCTGCCGGGTGTGGTGACCGCGGTGCGGGCGTTTGGGCCTGCGCGCGGGTTCTGGGTGCAGGATGTGGTGCCGGATGGCGATCCGCGCACGAGTGAGGGGCTGTTCGTGCACACCGGGGGCACGACGCCTGCGGTGCGGGCCGGGGACGATGTGCTGGTCACTGGGACCGTGACCGAGTTCTATCCGGTGGCCAACGGTGAGGATCCGCGGACCACGCCGAACCAGTCGGTCACGCAGCTGACCAAGGCGACCTGGGTGGTGCGGGGGAGCGGGAAACCGTTGCCCGAGGCGGAGGTGCTCGGGGCGGAGACCGTGCCCGCGGCGCTGACCGCCACTCCTGGTGGCAGCATCGAGGCGTTGCCGCTGGAGCCTGGCAAGTACGCGCTGGACTTCCTGGAGTCGCGGGAGGGCATGCGGCTGCGGGTGAGTGACGCGCGGGTGGTCGGCGCGACCGACGGGTTCAACGCGTTGTGGGTGACCAGCAAGCCCGCGCAGAACACCACCGTGCGCGGCGGGACCGTGTACCCGTCCTATGCCGATGCCAACACCGGGCGGCTGAAGGTGGAGTCGCTGTTGCCGTTCGCGCAGCGGCCCTTCCCCAAGGCCGATGTCGGGGACCAGCTCAAGGGCGTCACCGAGGGGCCGTTGGACTACAGCCGGTTCGGCGGTTACGTGTTGCAGGCCAGTGCTCTTGGCGAGCACGTCTCCGGTGGGCTGGTGCGCGAGGTCACCCGAAAGCAGCGGGAGCACGAGCTGGCGGTGGCCACCTACAACGTGGAGAACCTCTCGCCGGTGGACAAGCCGGAGAAGTTCGCCGCGCTGGCCAACGGCGTGGTCCGGCACCTGGCGAACCCGGATGTCGTGGTGCTGGAAGAGATCCAGGACGACAACGGGCCGGCCAACGACGCGGTGGTCGGTGCGGAGGCCACGCTGAAGAAGTTCACCGAGGCGATCGTGGCGGCCGGTGGGCCGAAGTACGACTGGCGGCAGATCAACCCCAACGACGACCAGGACGGCGGGCAGCCCGGCGGCAACATCCGGGTGGGCTTCCTGTTCAACCCGGCTCGGGTGTCCTTTGTGGACCGTCCGGGTGGGGATGCGGACACGCCGGTGCAGGTGGTCAAGCAGCACGGCAGGGCGGCGCTTTCGGTGTCGCCAGGGCGGATCGCGCCCGCTGATGAGGCGTGGCGGAACAGCCGCAAGCCACTGGCGGGCGAGTTCCGGTTCCCGGCTCGTGGGCCATTGAGCCGCACCGTGTTCGTGGTGGCCAACCACTTCGCGTCCAAGGGCGGGGACCAGCCGCTGCACGGCCGGTTCCAGGAGCCGCAGCGCACCTCCGAGGTGCAGCGGCTCAAGCAGGCGAAGCTGTTGCGCGGGTTCGCCGACTCGCTGCGGGCGGTGGAGAAGGACGCCAACCTGGTGGTGGCCGGTGACCTCAACGACTACCTGTTCTCCCCGGCGCTGAAGACCCTGCTGGACGGCCCGGTGCTGCACGCGCCGATGAACGACCTCAAGCCCGGCGAGCGCTACAGCTACGTCTTCGACGGCAACTCGCAGACGCTGGACCACATCCTGGTGAACCGGAAGCTGGACCGGCGGGTGGACTACGACGTGGTGCACATCAACGCCGAGTTCCACGAGCAGGCCAGCGACCACGACCCGCAGCTGGTCCGGTTCCGCCCGCGCACCGGTCTGCCGCTGGTGGACGCGCTGGAGGAACTGATCGACTGCCTTGGCCCCCAGGGCTGATCCGGGAGTGCGGATGCGGGTACGGGCTCAGCTGGGCGTGGCCGGACTGCTGGTCCTGCTCGGGGTGCTGGTGATCGCCGCCCCGGCGGACGGGCCGATGGTGGTCGAGGGCGCGCTGATCGAGTTCGGCCCGCACCGCCCGGTGCCGACCATGATCGACCTGGCCGGGCTCGCGGTGTGCGCCGCGGGCCTGGTCTGGTTGCTGGTGCTGCTGATCCGCTACCTGCCCGCGGTCCGGCGCTGCCTCGGTGAGCGCACCGTCTTCGGCGCCGGACTGCTCGGCGGGTTCGGCTTCGGGCTGCTGCTGTGCGCGGTCGCCACCGGCCTGCCCGGCTGGTGGATCGTGGGCGGCGCGCTGGCCGGCACCGTGCTGGTGGTGCTCTCGGTCAGCCTGGCGCTCCGGGCTCCGGACTGACCCCGGGCAGCCGGGTGTACTTGGTCAGCTCCGCCCGGCCCTTCACCAGCTCCACCGGGTACCGGGCCGCGTTCACCGCGCCCTTCTCCCGCACCGCCTCGACCAGGTCCACGTCGAGCACGTCGGCCAGCCGCAGCAGGTAGGACAGCACGTCGGCCAGCTCGTGCCGCACCTGCTCGGCCCGGTCCGGGTCACTCATCACCTGCTGGGCCTCGGCGTCGGTGAGCCACTGAAAGATCTCCGCCAGCTCGCCCACCTCGCCGATGAGCGCCATGGCCAGGTTCTTCGGCGTGTGGAACCGATCCCAGTCCCGCTCGGCGACGAACCTGGCCACCATCGCCTGCAGCTCGGAGATCTCCATCCGCCGAGTCTAGAGTTCGGCCGGCCGCGAGCCGTTGACCAGCCGTTTTGGCTGGTCAAACCTGGCTCCGGTAAGGTTCTCGGCGGAGGATTCGCATAGTGGCCTAGTGCGCACGATTGGAAATCGTGTTGGGATAAAACCCTCGGGGGTTCAAATCCCCCATCCTCCGCTCAGGCCAGCGGCCCCGGACGCCATCGACGTCCGGGGCCGCTGCCGTTGCCGAGGAGTGCCGATCGGCGACATGGGGAGAACACCCCATTGCCGTAGCGCCCGATGGGGTGATCGACTGCACCCGTCCGGATGACTGGGGTTCAGGCAGGAGGAGTGTCCCGGTTGCGCACCGAACACGTTGAGGACTGGTTGTCCCGGCTGGCCTCGGCCGGGCCCGCCCCTGGTGGGGGCGCGGCGGCCGCGATGCACGCGGCGATGGCGGCGGCGCTGGTGGAGAAGGTCTGCAACTTCACCATCGGACGGCCCAGTTACGCCGAACACGAGTCGCTGGTCCGGCGGGTGTGCCAGGAGGCGAGCGAGCTGCGGCGGCAGGCGGTCGAGCTGGCCGACGCGGACGCGCGGGCCTTCACCTCGGTCACCGAGGCCTACAAGCTGCCCAAGGACGGCGAGCACGAGCGGATGGCGCGCAGCGCGGCGATCCAGGGCGCGCTGGTGATGGCGGCCGCGGTGCCGGTGCGCACCGCCGAGGTGGCCTCCAGGGTGCTGGAGCTGGTCGAGCGGATCATCGGGCGGTCCAACACCGCGGTGCTCTCCGACCTCGCGGTCTCCGCCTCCTCCTCGGGGGCGGCGCTGGCCTCGGCCTCGGTGCACGTGGAGGTGAACCGGACCTCGATCAACTCGCCGGAGGTGGCCGAGCGGCTCGGGGACGCGGTGGCCAAGATCGAGGAAGCGATCGAGAACGCGCACCGGATCTCCGCCGAGGTGCGGGTGCGGATCAGCCGGGCAGCGCCAGTGGCTCGGTGATCCGCAGCGACCAGTCCAGCAGTCGCGCCAGCTCTCCGGCCCGCTCCGGCGGCGCCCAGCCCCGCACCAGGCCCAAGAAGCCGGTCAGGTCCTGCTGCACCGGTCGCAGCACCGGGCCGGTCTGCGCCGGTTCACTCCTTCGGGCACTCCAATTGCCGGTCCCCGGCGGCGGGGGGAAGCTGCGCCCATGGCGACCTGTGACGTGTGTGGCAACGACTACTGGATGTCCTTCGAGGTCCGCACGGTCGGTGGCGGCGTGCACACCTTCGACTCGTTCGAGTGCGCCATCCAGCGGCTGGCGCCTGCCTGCGAGCACTGCGGCTGCCGGGTGGTCGGGCACGGGGTCGAGGTGGAGGGCCGGTTCTTCTGCTGCGCGCACTGCGCCCGAACTGGGGCTTCCGGGCTTGGGGCGCAGATCCGGGACACCGCGGGCGCGCACCCCGGATGACCCGCTACACTGAACGTGGACCTCATGCGGCGTCCATCCTGTGAACCTCCCCAGGGCCGGAAGGCAGCAAGGATAAGCGGGCTCTGGCGGGTGCGTGAGGTCCCCTTTTTTGCCCAAAACCGGACTGTCGGTGGCGGCCGGTAAGGTCTCGCCTCGTGGCACTCGCCCTTTACCGCAAGTACCGTCCGGCGACCTTCGCCGAGGTTGTCGGGCAGGAGCATGTCACCGAGCCGTTGCGCACCGCGCTGGCCGCCGGCCGGGTCAACCACGCGTACCTGTTCTCCGGGCCGCGCGGGTGTGGCAAGACGTCCTCCGCCCGGATCCTCGCCCGCTCGCTCAACTGCGCGCAGGGCCCGACGCCCGATCCGTGCGGGACGTGCAACTCCTGCGTCAACCTCGCGCCGGAGGGCTCCGGCAGCGTGGACGTGGTGGAGCTGGACGCGGCCAGCCACGGTGGTGTCGACGACACCCGCGAGCTGCGCGACCGGGCCTTCTACTCACCGGCCGAGTCGCGCTACCGGGTGTTCATCATCGATGAGGCGCACATGGTCACCACGCAGGGCTTCAACGCCCTGCTGAAGATCGTGGAGGAGCCGCCGGAGCACCTGATCTTCATCTTCGCCACCACCGAGCCGGAGAAGGTGCTCGGCACCATCCGCTCCCGCACGCACCACTACCCGTTCCGGCTGATCCCGCCGGGCGCGATGCGCGCGCTGATCGAGCGCAACTGCGTCGACGAGGGCGTCTCGGTGGAGCCCGCGGTGTTCCCGCTGGTCATCAGGGCCGGTGGCGGTTCGGCCCGGGACACCCAGTCGGTGCTGGACCAGTTGCTGGCCGGGGCCGGGCCGGACGGGGTCACCTACGACCGGGCGATCGCGCTGCTCGGGGTCACCGACGTCGCGCTGATCGACGACGCGGTGGACGCGCTGGCCACCGGTGACGGGGCCGAGGTCTTCGGCGTGATCGACCGGCTGGTCGAGGCCGGGCACGACCCGCGACGCTTCGCCGCCGACCTGCTGGACCGGCTGCGCGACCTGGTGCTGCTGGCCGCGGTGCCCGAGGCCGCCCAGCGCGGCCTGATCGACGTGCCGGAGGAACAGCTGACCCGGATGTCGGCGCAGGTCGAGCGGCTCGGGCCGGGCACGCTGACCCGGTTCGCCGAGATCGTGCACAACGGGCTGACCGAGATGCGCGGGGCCACCGCGCCCCGGCTGGTGCTGGAACTGCTGTGCGCGCGGATGCTGCTGCCCTCGGTCTCCGACACCGAGTCCGCCATGCTGCAACGCCTGGAGCGGCTGGAGCGCCGGGCCACGGTGGCGCCGGTCGCCGCTTCGGCGGCGGAGGCCGGGATGCAGGCCGCGGTCGCGCAGGCCCCCGTCGTGCAGGCGCCCGCGGCGCAGGTCCCGACGGGAGACAAGCCGACTTTCCAGCGCCGCTCGCAGGCCGAGCGCTCTTCGGCGCAGCCACCGGCCGCCGCGGCTCCACAGGTCGAACGGCCCGCGGCGCAGCCACCAGCCGCGCTCACCCGCGCGGCCTGCTGCATGTTGTGGGTGACGATGACGATCGTGTAGTCCTTCTTC
>NZ_JBSFUA010000020.1:0-133248 GCF_053591555.1 Crossiella sp. NPDC003009
GGCTGGCCGCGTCGCCGTGGCCGGCAGCGGGGGCCACGGCGAACGCGGGGTCGGTGTCCGCCGGTTGCCCGGCGAAGGTGGAGCCGGCCAGGGCGTGGTCCGTCGGCACGGCCTGTGCGGCTGGCGCCGCGGCGGCCAGCGCGAGGGCGAGTGCCAGGGTGGTGAGCAGGGGGCGGGAGCGAGCAGGGGTTACCGGCATGACCGTGCTTCCGTCTCGAAGGGGAAGGTGCTCCGGGTCACAAAAGTGAGCGCTAACATAACCAGGGCTCAGAGAGGTGTCAACGTCGCGACATTCCCGTTACCGACAGCTTGACGGGGAAGTTGTGAACGCTCACTCTTGTGGCCCACCAACCGCTCCATCGGAGGAATCCGTGCTGAAGAAGATCACGACCGCCGCCAGCGTGGTCCTGTTGAGCGCACTCGCCGCCTGCGCCGGTGGCCAGCCCGCCGGTCCGGGTGGCGCGACCACCATGGGCTTCGCCCAGGTGGGCGCCGAAAGCGGTTGGCGCACCGCCAACACCAAGTCGATCCAGGAGGAGGCCAAGGCCGCGGGGATCGAGCTGAAGTTCTCCGACGCGCAGCAGAAGCAGGAGAACCAGATCAAGGCGATCCGCTCCTACATCCAGCAGAAGGTCAGCGTGATCGCGTTCAGCCCGGTGGTGGAGACCGGCTGGGACACCGTGCTGCTGGAGGCCAAGCGGGCCAACATCCCGGTGATCCTGACCGACCGGGCGATCGACTCCGAGGACACCTCGCTCTACCGCACCTTCCTCGGCTCGGACTTCGTCGAGGAGGGCCGCAAGGCCGCCGACTGGCTGCTGGCCAACTCCCAGGGCCCGGTGAACGTGGTCGAGCTCCAGGGCACCACCGGCGCGGCCCCCGCCATCGACCGCAAGAAGGGCTTCGAGGAGAAGATCGCCGCCCGGCCGGAGGTCAAGGTGGTGGCCTCGCAGACCGGTGACTTCACCCGCTCCGGCGGCAAGCAGGTGATGGAGGCCTTCCTGAAGTCCACCCCCAAGATCGACGTGGTGTACGCGCACAACGACGACATGGGGCTGGGCGCGATCGAGGCGATCAAGGCCGCGGGCAAGACCCCTGGCAAGGACATCCGGATCATCACCGTGGACGCGGTCCGGGACGGCATGCAGGCGCTGGCCAACGGTGAGATCAACTTCATCGTGGAGTGCAACCCGTTGCTGGGCAAGCAGCTGATGGAGCTGACCAAGAAGGTGCTCGCGGGCGAGCAGGTGCCGGCCCGGGTGGTCACCGAGGAGGGCACCTTCACCAGCGAGCAGGCCAAGGCCGCGCTGCCGACCCGCCAGTACTGACCCAGGAGCCGGACGACGAAGGCCGATCCATGACCGAGTCCCCGACACCCGCCACCGAGCCGGTCGTCGACATGCGCGGGATCTCCCTGTCCTTCCCGGGGGTCAAGGCGCTGCAGGAGGTCGACTTCCGGCTGTTCCCCGGCGAGGTGCACGCGCTGATGGGCGAGAACGGCGCGGGCAAGTCCACCCTGATCAAGACCCTCACCGGCGTGCACACCGCGGACGCCGGAGTGGTGCGCCTGCACGGCGAGGTGGTCGAGTTCTCCTCGCCGGGGCAGGCCCAGCAGGCCGGGATCAGCACGGTGTACCAGGAGGTGAACCTGTGCCCCAACCTCACCGTGGCGGAGAACATCCTGCTCGGCCGGGAACCGCGCAGGTTCGGCCGGATCGACGGCAAAGCCATGCGCGCCAAGGCCGCCGGGCTGCTGGCGCGGATCGGGCTGGACATCGACCCGGCCTCCGCGCTACACGTGCACCCGATCGCGGTGCGGCAGCTGGTCGCGATCACCAGGGCGATCGCGGTGGACTGCCGGGTGCTGGTGCTGGACGAGCCGACCTCCAGCCTGGACACCGAGGAGGTGGCGGAGCTGTTCCGGATCATCCGGGTGCTCCGCGCCGAGGGGGTGGCGATCCTGTTCGTCTCGCACTTCCTGGACCAGGTCTACGCCATCGCCGACCGGATGACCGTGCTGCGCAACGGTTGCCTGGTCGGCGAGCACCGCACCGCCGAGCTGGACCGGCGGTCGCTGGTGGCCGCGATGCTCGGCCGTGAGCTGGGCACCCTCGCCGAGATCGAGCGGGCCGCGCACCAGGAACGCCCGGCCGCGCCGGTGCTGCTGCGCGCCGAGGGACTGGGCCGCAGGGGCGCGATCGCGCCGTTCGACCTGGAGGTCAGGGCCGGGGAGATCGTCGGGCTGGCTGGGCTGCTCGGCTCCGGCCGCACCGAGCTGGCCAGGCTGCTGGCCGGGGCCGACCGCGCCGACTCCGGCAGGCTGCTGGTCGACGGCAGGCCGCTGCGGGCACGCGGGCCGCGCGGCGCGATCGCGGCCGGGATCGGCTTCTGCTCGGAAGACCGCAAGGGCGAGGGGCTGGTCGCCGACCTCAGCGTGCGGGAGAACCTGGTGCTGGCCAGCCAGGCCGCCCGCGGCTGGGCCCGGCCGCTGCCCCGCCGCACGCAGGACGAGCTGGTGGCGGAATACCTTGCCGCACTGGACATCCGCCCGGCCAACCCGGAGGCGCCGGTGGGTTCGCTCTCCGGCGGCAACCAGCAGAAGGTGCTGCTGGCCCGCTGGCTGGTGACCAAGCCCCGGCTGCTGATCCTGGACGAGCCGACCCGCGGCATCGACATCGGCGCCAAGGCGCAGATCCAGCAGCTGGTCACCGACCTCGCCGCGGACGGCATGGCGGTGCTGTTCATCTCCGCGGAACTGGAAGAGGTGGTCCGGATCGCCGACCGGGTGGTGGTGCTGCGCGACCGGCACAAGGTCGCCGAGCTGGACGGCGCGAGCACGAGCGTGGACGAGGTGGTCGAGCTGATCGCCAGCGGAACGGCGCCGGAAAGGGCGGTCTCGTGAAGTCCCGGCTGTGGTGGCCGCTGCTGGCCCTGGGCGGGCTGCTGGCGCTCAACCTGGTGCTGGCGCCCGCGTTCTTCGCGCTGCGCTTCCAGGACGGGCACCTCTACGGCAGCCTGGTCGACGTCCTCAAGAACGGCGCGCCCACCCTGCTGGTCGCGCTGGGCATGACCCTGGTCATCGCCACCCGCGGGGTGGACCTCTCCGTCGGCGCGGTGGCCGCCATCGCGGGCGCGGTGGCCTGCACGCACCTGGCCGGCTCGGCCGATCCCGGCGGAGTGGGCACCGCGGTCACCGCGATCGCGCTGGCGCTGGGCCTGTGCCTGGTGCTGGGCCTGTGGAACGGGTTCCTGGTGGCCGCGCTGGGCATCCAGCCGATCATCGCCACGCTGGTGCTGATGACCGCGGGCCGTGGTCTGGCCATGCTGCTCACCGAGGGCCAGATCGTCACCGTGGACAACAGCGCCTACCGGGCGGTCGGCGCCGGTCACCTGGTGCTGCCGGTGTCGATCCTGATCAGCGCCGCCGCGGTGGCCGCGATCGCGCTGCTGACCAGGCGGACCGCGCTCGGCCTGCTGATCGAGTCGGTCGGGGTGAACCCGGAGGCGAGCAGGCTGGCCGGGGTGCGCTCCCGCCGGATCATCTGGACCTGCTACGTCTTCGCCGCGCTGTGCGCGGGCGTGGCCGGGCTGATGATCAGCTCCAACGTGAGCGCGGCGGATGCCAACAACGCCGGGCTGTGGATCGAGATGGACGCGATCCTGGCCGTGGTCATCGGCGGCACCTCGCTGGCCGGCGGCCGCTACTCGGTGGCCGGGACCGTGCTCGGCGCGCTGATCATCCAGACCTTGACCACGACCATCCACACGGTCGGCGT
Source organism: Crossiella sp. NPDC003009 (assembly GCF_053591555.1). Taxonomy (NCBI): domain Bacteria; kingdom Bacillati; phylum Actinomycetota; class Actinomycetes; order Pseudonocardiales; family Pseudonocardiaceae; genus Crossiella; species Crossiella sp. NPDC003009. Next base: position 3,777 of record NZ_JBSFUA010000020.1, read on the forward strand.
CGCCCCGGAGGTCACCCTGGTGCTCAAGGCGATCGTGGTGATCTGCGTGTGCCTGGCCCAGGCGCCGAAGGCCCGCGCGCTGCTGCTGCGCCTGGCGCCCGCCCGTGCCGAGACCACGAAGGCGGCCACGCCGTGACCAAGACCTTCCTGCCGGCCCGGTTCCGACCGGTGCTGATCACCTACGCCCTGTTCGCGCTGGTCTTCGGGGTTGGCGCGGTGGCCTACCCGGGTTTCGCCAGCGGTCAGGTGCTGCTGAACCTGTTGGTGGACAACGCCTTCCTCGTGGTGCTCGCGGTCGGCCTGACCTTCGTCATCCTCACCGGCGGCATCGACCTCTCGGTCGGCTCGGTGGTGGCGCTGTCCACCATGGTCACCGCGACCGGGCTGCGGGCGGGCTGGCCGGTGCCGGTGGTGGTGGCCGCGGTGCTGGCCATCGGCTCGGTGCTGGGCCTGCTGATGGGGCTGGTGATCCACCACTTCGACATTCAGCCGTTCATCGTCACCCTGGCCGGCATGTTCCTCGCCCGCGGCCTGTGCTTCGTGATCAGCGTGGAGTCCATCCCGATCAAGGACCCGGCGTTCCGCGCGGTGGCCACCGCCACCCTCGGCCTGGGCGGGCTGAACATCACCTACGGGGTGCTGATCGCGCTGCTGACGGCGGCGGTGGCGGCCTACGTGCTGCACCTGACCCGCTTCGGCCGCACCGTCTACGCCGTCGGCGGCAGCGAGGCCTCCGCGCGGCTGATGGGCCTGCCCGCCGGGCGGGTCAAGGTCGGCGTGTACGTGATCAGCGGGTTCTGCTCCGCACTCGGCGGGCTGCTGCTGAGCGTGTACATGCTCTCCGGCTACAGCCTGCACGCGGTGGGCATGGAGCTGGACGCGATCGCGGCGGTGGTGATCGGCGGCACCGTGCTCACCGGCGGCGCGGGCTACCTGGCCGGATCGCTGGCCGGGGTGCTGGTGCTGGGCGTGATCCAGACCCTGATCTCCTTCCAGGGCACGCTCAGCTCCTGGTGGACCAAGATCGTGATCGGGCTGTTGCTGCTCGCGTTCGTGGTGGTACAGCGAGTGCTGCCGGGCGCCCGGCGGGCAACTGATGCGGTCACACCGGCGGGTCGGTCCGCCATCGCGGCACGGTGACCAGGTTGACTACGGACATGCTGGAGATCAGTCTTCTCACCTGGTCGGTGACCATCAGCCTGGTCATCGCCCTGCTCGCGATCGACCTCATCCTGGCCGCGGTTCGCCCGCACAAGGTCGGCTTCGGCGAGGCGACCACCTGGTCGGTGATCTACGTCCTGGTCGCGATCGGCTTCGGTATCTGGTTCGCCTGGCAGTACGGCGGGCAGTTCGGCACCGAGTACTTCGCCGGTTACATCGTGGAGAAGAGCCTCTCGGTCGACAACCTGTTCGTCTTCGTGATCATCATGACCACCTTCGCGGTGCCGGAGGAGCACCAGCACAAGGTGCTCACCTTCGGCATCGTGCTCGCGCTGGTCATGCGCGCGATCTTCATCGCGCTGGGCGCCACGCTGCTGTCGCTGTTCTCCTTCATGTTCCTGCTCTTCGGCCTGCTGCTGGTCTTCACCGCGGTGCAGCTGTTCCGACACCGCAACGAGGACCCGGACGTGGAGAACAACATCATGGTGCGCACCGCGCGCCGCCTGTTCCCCACCACCGACACCTACGTCGGCGGCAGGCTGTTCACCAAGGTCGACGGCAAGCGGCTGGCCACCCCGCTGTTCGTGGTGCTGCTGGCCATCGGCAGCGTGGACCTGCTCTTCGCGCTGGACTCCATCCCCGCGGTCTTCGGCGTCACCGAGCAGCCCTACATCGTCTTCACCGCCAACGCCTTCGCCCTGCTCGGCCTGCGCGCGCTGTACTTCCTGGTCAAGGGCCTGCTGGACCGGCTGGTCTACCTGTCCACCGGTCTGGCGCTGATCCTGGCCTTCATCGGCGTGAAGCTGATGCTGCACTGGGCGCACGTGGACATCGACGAGCGGGTGCCGGAGATCTCCACCGCGGTCAGCCTCACCGTGATCATCGGCGTGCTGGTGGTGGTCACCGTGGCCAGCCTGCTCAAGACCCGCCGCGACCCCACCGCCAAGGCGCACGCCGGTTCCCTGCGCGCCCACCGGGAGGACTCAGACTGAGCCCAGCGCCCGCTCGAACCGCAACCCGGGACGGCCACTGAGCACCACCTCACCGGTGACGGTGAACCCCGCCTTGGTGAGCACGGCCCGCGACCCGGCGTTGTCCACCGCCGCCCGTGCCCACAGGGAGGTCAGCCCGTAGTCCGTGGCCGCCAGCGCGCAGATCTGGTTCACCGCGCTGGTGGCCAGGCCACGGCCAGCCGCCTTCTCCGCGATCCGGAAACCCAGCTCGGCCGAGCCGTCGGCCAGGTCGAGCAGGTTGACCCGGCCGAGCACCTCGCCGTCCTCGGCCACCAGCAGGTGGAAGCGGCAGATCCCGGCTTCCTGTTCGGCGAGCAGGGCCTGGTGGCGTTCGGCGAAGCGGGCGAAGTAGTCGTCGCCGCGGTCAGGCACGGAGGCGGCGAAGTAGGCGCGGTTGGCCCGCTCGAAGGCGAGCACGGCGGCCTCGTGATCGGCGCGGAGGCGGTGCAGTTCCGGCATCAGGGCACTGTATCGCGCGACCCGGACCGTCCACTGTGGTCGGCTGGAGCGGACCGCGGGAGGAGCCGATCGCCGGGGAATCTTTCCACGACGGCGTGCGGAGTTCGGAGGTGGCACAGTGGGAACGCACAACCGCCGGTCGTTCGCCGAGCGCTCGGAAAGGTCACCCATGCCGATGCCTCGCCTGGAGCACGCCCTCATCCTGGGCGGCGGCCTGGCCGGAACACTGGCCGCCTTCGCCGTGGCCGGGCACGCCGACCGGGTCACCGTGGTCGACCGCGACCGGTTCACCGAGGGCAGCGCCCACCGCAAAGGCGCCCCGCACGCCCGCCACACGCACGTGCTGGTCTCCGGCGGCGCCCGCGCCATCGATGCACTGGCGCCCGGCACCACCGCGAGCCTGCTGGCGGCCGGGGCCCAGCTGATCGACATACCCGGCCGGTACCTCACCATGGCCCCGCAGGGCGGCTGGTTCCCCCGGTTCCCTGGCAGCCAGTTCATCCTCGGCTGCAGCCGGGCCCTGCTGGAAACGACGCTGCGCGCACGGCTGCGGGAGCACGAGCACGTCAGGCTGCTGGAGAACACCGACGTGGCCGGCCTGACCGGTGACCACACCGCGATCACCGGGGCTCGCCTGCGCACCCGGCCCACCGGCGAACTGGGCGCGGTAGCGGCCGATCTGGTCGTCGACGCCACGGGCCGCGGTTCCGGCGTCCTCGACTGGTTGACCGAGCTCGGCGTGCCGGCTGTGCCGGAGTCCGTGGTCGATCCCGGCATCTTCTACGCCACCAGGATCTACCGGGCGCCAGCCGCGGCCGGATCGGCGTTTCCCGGCGTCAACGTGCAGACCAGTCCGGCGCGCGATCCCGGTGTCCGGCGCGGCGGGACCCTGATCCCGATCGAGGACGGCCTGTGGACGATCACCGTGGCCGGTGCCACCGGCGACCACCCCGGCCTCGATGACGAGGGCTTCCACGCGTTCGCGGCGAGTCTGCCCGATCCGGTGCTGGCCGAGCTGATCGCCGCCGCCGAACCGGTCGGACCGGCCTTCGGCTTCCGCGCCCACGCCAACCGTCGCCGTCACTTCGAGCGGCTCCGCCCAGCGCCTGGCGGGTTTCTCGTGCTCGGTGACGCCCACGCCACCTTCAACCCGATCTACGGCCACGGGATGTCCGTGGCGGCCCTGGCAGCCCTCGCCGTCCGGGACGGCCTGCCGGGCCACGGCACCGCGGCGATCCAGCGGGCCATCGCCCGTACCTGCGACAGCGCCTGGCGGATGGCCACCGGCCAGGACCTCCGCTACCCCCAGACCACCGGCCCGCGCCCAGGGCCGGCCTCCCGCCTCGCCCACCGGGTCCAGGACTGGATCAATGCCAAGGGCATGCACAGCCGGACCGTGGCGACCACGCAGATCGACATCTTCAGCCTCACCGCCCCGCTCACCCGCGCTCTGCGGCCGCGGTTCCTGCTGAGCGCGCTGTTCAGCCCCCAGCGTCCCGGCCTGCCCGCGCCACCGTTCACCGACCAGGAGCGTCGCGTGCTGGACTGATCACCGCGGGCGGGACCAGCCGCACCAGCTCGCTGGGCACGTCGAAGGCCATGGCCTGCCGCTCGTCAAGGGTGTAGCCGGGCCAGCCCGCGTCACCGGTGCGGGCGAACCGGACCCACGCGGTCTGCGCCGCCGCCACCAGCTCCCGCTGCTGCTCCGGCGGGCCGGCCAGCAGCGGCGACCCGGCGAAGGCGTCCAGCGTCCCGAACACGTAGGGCAGTTCGGCGCAGTGGTAGACGCCCTCGTCATCGGGCCAGCGCCACCAGTAGAACGGGGCCGGCCTGCCGAGCTCGGCCCGGCGTTCGGCCAGGCCGAAGCTGCCCGCGACGAAGTGCGCGGCGAAGGCCCGCGGCGGGATGTGCGGGGGCAGGCCGTCCATCCGCTCCCCCGCGGTGCAGCCGATCATCAGCTCCAGCCCGGGCAGGCCACCGGCGATCGCGGCCGCGCCGGGAGCCGTGGTCAGCACCCGGCCGTCCACGTGCGGGACGAACGCCGGGCCGCCGGGTGAGATGGTGCGCCACTCCGCGGCCGCGGCCAGCTGCGCCGTCAGGACCTGGTCGGCGGACAGGGCGCGCAAGGCCGTCAGGTCGCCGTCGGGCACGCCGGCCGCGGTGTGGAAGACCTCTGATGCCAGGGTGGCGCGGTCCTGCTGGCCCGCGTCGACGTCGAACGGGGTGCTCTGCAGGATCGCGCGCCGGAACAGGCCGCGGGCACCGGGCAGGGTGGCCAGGGCGAGGATGGAGTAGGCGCCCGCGGACTGTCCGGCGAGGGTGACCTGGGCGGGGTCGCCGCCGAAGGCGATGATGTTCTCGCGCACCCAGTTCAGCGCGGCGAGCTGGTCCAGCAAGCCGAAGTTGCCCTCACCCTCGGCGGTGCGCAGGTAGCCGAGCGCGCCGAGGCGGTAGTTCACCCCGACCACGACCAGGCCGCGGCGGGCCAGGTGTGCGCCGGAGTAGCAGGCGGCCGAGGCCGAGCCGAGCTGGAACAGGCCGCCGTGCAGCCACACCAGCACCGGCAGGCCCTCGGCGTCCGCCGGCGCCCAGACGTTGACGGTGAGGCAGTCCTCGCCGAAGCCGGGCACCGCCTTGGGCACCAGCCGGCTGGGCGCGGGGTCCTGGAGCGCGGCCAGGCCGGGCGCGACGGCCGGGCGGACGCCGGTCCACGGCAGGACCGGCGCGGGGGCGGCCCAGCGCAGGTCGCCGACCGGCGGGGCGGCGTACGGGATGCCCAAATAGGCGCGGACGCCGCTGGTCAGGACGCCGCGCAAGGCACCGGAGGTGATCGACACCGTGGTCATGCCCGCATTCTGCCAGCCGTTGTGTCGTTTGGCCCCAAACGTTATAACTGGGGCATGCAGGGCTTCCTCTACCCGCGCACCCCCAGCGGCCGGGCCGCGCTGGTGCCGCCGCCCCCGTGGCACTACTCCGGCGACCTGCTTACCGTGGAGTACCGCACCGACCCGGCCAAGGTGGCCGCCCTGCTCCCGCCGCCGCTGCGGCCCGCGCCCGAGGATCCCGGTGCGGTGGCGGTGATCTGGGCCGACTGGCAGTCCTGTTCGGACGGTCGGGCCGAGCTGCTGGACCCGGTGCGCAGCCAGTACCGGGAATGTTTTGTGGTGGTGCGCTGCGAGTTCGAGGGCCGGGTCTACTCGCGGTGCGTCTACATCTGGGTGGACAAGGACTTCGCCATCGCCCGCGGCCTGCACCAGGGCTACCCCAAGAAGCTGGGCAGCATCCACCAGACCCGCCCGCACCCCTACGGCCCGGCCCCGCGGATCGAGCCGGGGGCCCGCTTCGGCGCGACCCTGGCGGCAGCAGACCGGCGACTGGCCGAGGCGGTGGTGGAGCTGGTGGAACCCGCTGAGCGCAACGGTTTTGTCAACGCCCACCCGATGGCCCACCACCGCTGGCTGCCCGGCATCGAACGCGGCGGCCCGGATGCGCTGGCCCAGCTCATCTCCTCCGGCGCGGCCTCGGTGGAGACCGGGCAGCCCTGGCGTGGCACGGCGGAGCTGCGCCTGTTCGACTCCCCCACCGAGGAGCTGGCCGACCTGACCGTCGAGGAGCCGCTGGGCGCCTACTTCTGCCAGGTCGGCGCGGCCTGGGACGGCGGCGCGGTGCTGGCCGAGCGGGTCACGGCAGGCTGATCCACGTCGTGGTCAGATAGGGCGCGCGGGTCCTGGGCGCGAGTCCGGACCAGCGCGGGAAGGCCGCCCGCGCCGCCATCACCGCACTGTCCATTTCGGACTCTCCAGCCACCCCGACCTCGGCTAACAGCCTGCCGTCCCGGGGCGAGAACACCGGCAGTGAACCCGTCACCGGCACGAAGTCGCCACCGAGGCACACCCCGGCCGGATGCCGCAGCGCACCGGCCCGTTCCACCCACTGCTCCCGAGTCAGCACCGCGCCTGCACCCTTGACCCATCCGGCCGCACTCCGTACCGTTTGGACCCAAACGATATTCCGGGAGGCAGCGAAATGCCACAGCAGGCCGGGCTCGCGGTGGACCCCGGACACTGGATCGGCGGCCGCAGGCACGCCTCGGCGGCGACCTTCGCCGACCACTCCCCCATCGACGGCACCCCGCTCGGCGAGTTCGCCCGCGGCGGCGCGGCGGAGGTCGACGCGGCGGTCAGCGCCGCCCAGCAGGCGTTCCCGGCCTGGGCGCGGACCTCACGGGAGGAGCGCGCCCGGCTGCTGCACGCCATCGCCGACGGCATCGAGGCCCGCCTGGACGAGCTGGCCACCGCCGAGACCCTGGACAACGGCGCGCTCCTGCGCTCCCACCGCACCAGCGTGATCCCCAGGGCCGCGCACAACTTCCGGTTCTTCGCCGACTGGCTACTGGACGGCCTGCACCGTCCCGACCTGGACACCAGGGGCCACCGCAACCGGATCAGCTGGGACCCGGCCGGGGTGTGCGCGCTGATCACCCCGTGGAACGCGCCGCTGATGCTGGCCACCTGGAAGATCGCGCCCGCGCTGGCCGCCGGGAACACCGTGGTGCACAAACCCGCCGAGTGGTCCCCGCTGACCGCCTCCCTGCTCGCCGACATCACCGCGGACGCCGGCCTGCCCGACGGCGTGTTCAACCTGGTCCAGGGCCTGGGCGCGGAAGCGGGCGAGGCCCTGACCCGGCATCCCGGCGTGCGGCGGATCAGCTTCACCGGCTCGGTGCCCACCGCCAGGACGATCGCCGCCAACGCCGCCGCGCGACTGACCCCGGTCTCCCTGGAACTGGGCGGGAAGTCACCGCTGCTGGTCTTCGCCGACGCCGACCTGGACCTGGCGGTGGAACTGGCGATCGAGCAGTACGACAACGCGGGCCAGGTGTGCCTGTCCGCGGTCCGGCTGCTGGTCGCCGAGGAGGTGCACGAGGAGTTCCTGCACCGCTTCCTGGCCAGGGCGAGCCTGCTCCGGCAAGGCGATCCGCGACTGCCGGAAACCGACCTCGGCCCGCAGGTCCACCAGCGCCAGTTCGACCGGATCGACGGGTTTGTCCAGCGCGCACTGGCCGAAGGGGCGACCGCGCTGCTCGGCGGCGGCCCCAACACCGACCTCGGCGGCCTGTACTACCGGCCCACCCTGCTCACCGGCGCGGTGCCGGGCAGCGAGATTCTCACCGAGGAGGTCTTCGGCCCGGTGCTGACCCTGCAACGCTTCCGCACCGAGGCCGAGGCGGTGGCACTGGCCAACAACACCCGCTTCGGCCTGGCCGCCGCCGTGGTCACCGGCGATCCCGAACGGGCCGAACGGGTCACCCACGACCTGATAGCCGGCACGGTGTGGGTGAACTGCTTCTTCGTCCGCGACCTGCGCGCGCCCTTCGGCGGCAGCCGGGAGTCCGGGATCGGGCGCGAGGGCGGCGACTGGAGCTTCGACTTCTTCTGCGATGTGAAGAACACCGTGTTCGCGCCGAACGGCTGGGGGCAGTAGTGGGTGAGGTGGTGGGCGCCGGCCTGCTCTCGCACGTGCCGACGATCATGCTCGACGAGCGGGTCCGGCGAGAGCTCAACAACGGCAAGGACACCACGCTGGTGGCCGGGCTCCAGCGGCTGCGCGCCGAGGTGTTCGACACCCTGGACTACGACACCGTGGTGGTGCTCGACTCGCACTGGGCGACCACGGTGGAGTTCGTGGTCACCGCGCACGACCACCGCGCCGGGCTGTTCACCTCCGAGGAGCTGCCCCGCGGCATGTGCCGGATCCCCTACGACTTTCCAGGCGACCCTGAACTGGCGCACGCGATCGCCGCGCACGGCGAAACCAGGGGCACCTGGATCACCCCGATCGCCGACCACCACCTGCCGATCCTCTACGCCACGGTCAACCTGTGGCACTACCTCGGCGCGCCCGGCAAGCGCTGGATCTCCATCGGCGTCTGCCAGACCGCCGACGAGGAGGACAACCTGCGGCTGGGCCGGGCACTGGCCGACGGCATCGCCGCCACCGACCGCAAGGTGCTGCTGCTGGCCTCCGGCGCGCTCTCGCACACCTTCTGGCCACTGCGCGAACTGCGCGCGCACGAGGCCTCCGGGGTCGAGCACATCTTCACCCCGGAGGCGGCCAAGGCCGACCTCGAACGCATCGACTGGTTCGGCGCCGGTGACCACGCCCGGGTGCTGGACACCATGCCGGAGTTCCGGAAGTTCAAGCCGGAGGCGGGTTTCGCGCACTACCTGATGCTCGCGGGCGCACTCGGCGAACGCCGGTGGAGGGCGCCGGGCCGGTTGTTCTCCGCCTACGAGAACGCTATCGGCACCGGGCAGGCGCACATCTGGTTCGACCGTCCGGCCACCGGCTGGACCGGCGAAGGGGCCTGACCGTGGTGGAGTTCCGGCGCATCCTGCTCGACGGCGTGGTCACCGAGGCGCACCGGGTGGGCGAGCGGCTGGTCTGCCGCGACGGCCGCGCCGTGCACGTGGACCAGGCCACGCACCTGTCCCCCGTGCTGCCCAGCAAGATCATCGCGGTGCACCTGAACTACCGCAGCCGGGTCGAGGAGTTCGGCACCACGCTGCCGCCCGCGCCGACCTACTTCCACAAACCGGTCTCCGCGCTCAACGCCCACGGCGGCGACGTGGTCCGCCCAGCAGGCTGCCGGTTCCTCAACTACGAGGGCGAGATCGCGGTGGTGATCGGCCGCACCTGCCGCAACATCGCGCCGGCCGAGGCCGCCACGCACATCGCCGGGTACACCGTGGCCAACGACTACGGCCTGCACGACTTCCGCGACACCGACGCCGGATCCATGGTGCGGGTCAAGGGATCCGACACCCTCGCCCCGCTCGGCCCCGGCGTGGTCCCGGACTGGGACTTCCGCGGCAAAGGCATCCGCACTCTGGTCAACGGCACGGTCGTGCAGGACGGCAACACCGACGAGATGCGCTGGGACATGCACTACCTGGTCGCCGACATCGCCCGCACCATCACCCTGGTCCCCGGCGACGTGCTGCTCACCGGCACCCCGGCCAACTCCCGCCCGGTCCAGCCCGGCGATGTGGTGGAGGTCGAGGTGGAGGGGCTTGGCGTGCTGCGCAACCGGATCGTCACCGGCCCGGAGCCGGTCCGGGCCGATGTGGGCGCGCAGCCGACCGAGTCCGAGGAGGTCCGCTCCACCGCGCTGGGCGGCGACTGGGAGTTCCGCGGCATTCGCCCGCCCAAGCGGTAGGTTGGCCCGATGTTGCTGGAGCACAAGCAGGCCGTCATCTACGGCGCGGCAGGCCAGATCGGCAGCGCGGTAGCCGCCGAGTTCGCCCGCCAGGGCGCCACCGTCCACCTCACCGGCCGCACCCGATCCCGCCTGGACGCCCTGGCCGAGGCCATCCGCGCCGAGGGCGGCCGAGCCGAGGTCGCCGTGGTGGACGCCCTCGACGAGGCCGCGGTGGACGCACACGCCGCCGAGGTGGTGGCCCGGCACGGCAGCCTGGACATCAGCTTCAACCTGATCACCCACGGCGACGTCCAGGGCATCCCGCTGGAGCAGATGTCCACAGTGGACTTCATGACGGTGGTGGACACCGCCGTGCGCACCACCTTCATCACCGCCCGCGCCGCCGCCAGGCAGATGATCCCGCGCCGCTCCGGCGTGATCCTCACCTTCGGCGGCAAGGGCGACCCACCGGCCGGCTACCACCTGGGCGGCCTGCAGATCGCCTTCGACGCGGTGGACTCACTGCGCCGCACCATGGCCAACGAGTGGGCCGCCACGGCATCCGCGCGGTCACCCTGCTCACCTCCGGCGTGATCGACTCCGTCCCGGGAGAGGCGGCGGGGATGGCGGAGGTGCTCCAGGACATGGTGGAGAGCACCATGCTCAAGCGCGCGGCGACCAGGGCGGACGTGGGGCGGGTGGCGGCGTTCGCGGCCTCGGAGCACGCGCGCACCATCACCGGCTCCCCGATCAACATCAGCTGCGGCGCGATCGTGGACTAAGTAATCAGTTCAGAATGAGCTGGCGTGTCGGCTTGAGCCGCTGATCCCGGTACGCCCGAGGCGCTTCCGTCATCCCGGTCGCAGACGTGCCGATGACCGGGCGGCATTGGAGGGCATCCTGTACGTGGTGCGCACCGGCATCGGGTGGAACCGATTGCCCACCACCCTGTTCGGCGCCTCGGGCGCGACGTGTTGGCGGCGACTGACCGAGTGGCATGAGGTCGGGGTGTGGCAGGAGTTGCACGAGCGGCTGCTCGCCGAGTTGCGAGCGGCAGGGCTGTTGGACCTGTCCGCGATCTGGTGCCGCAGGGCCAGAATCTCCGCGTCCTTGTCCCTCAGGGGTAACAAGCGCAGCAGCGCGAAGCATCGGTCACGGTCAGGTACGCCAGTCGGAGCAGCACAGCCAGTCATCATGCTGCGTCAGTCGCCGAAGCTGTGGATCACGAGCACTCTACGGGCTATCCGAGTCCCTTTGCCCTGCTCACGCTTCTCACCCGCATGGATGCGGTTATCGGCAGGCGCAACGCCGGGGCGCGGCGCGTCATGGCGGGTTTGGGGAAGTGCGCGGCGAGGAACCTCGCACCCATGGGGAACTTGTCGTCCCGGCGTCCGCCGGCGTGGTTGTTCGGGTTGGTCGGCGCGATCGTGATCGGGGGCTTCGCTTGGGCGGCCTACCAGGTGTGGAGCAACGACCAAGCGTTGGCCGAGCGCGGCCAGCGGGCGATGGCCAAGGTGGTGGACACGAACAAGCGTGACGAAGTGGAGTTCCGCACCCAGGACGGCAGGCAGGTGCGGGCGTTGATCGGGCAGCGGCTGTCCGGTTCCGCGGTCGCGGTGGGGGAGGAGATCGAGATCGTCTACGACCCCGCCGACCCGACGTCGGATGTCGACGACGCGCGAGCGACCGGCGACCGGTCCTTCGCCTACCTGATGTCGGCCATCACGATCTTCGCCGCAGCGGCCATTTCCGCGGTGACCTGGCACCTCGCCCGGATGTCGAGGACAAAGGTCCGATAGCCCTTCCACCCTGTGCCGCTCGAAAAGTCATCGCTGCTGGCCAAGCGGCATACCCGTACTCGTTGAGGATGCCGCCGAGGATGCGGGTGCGGTTTGCGGGTGTCGAGGTCGTGGACTGCGGTGGGGTGCTGCTGAGCTCCGGCGATAGCTGGTCACGGGCTTGATGGGGTCGGTGTCGGTTGTAGTGGTCTTCGTAGCTCTTCAGGACCTGGCGTGCGTGGGCTTCTCCCAGGATCAGGATGTGGAAGACCACCTACACCTACGACCTGGCAAGCGGCCGCGTGACCCGCATCCTCGCACCCGCCGCGCCCGGTGGTCACTGCGCAGCCTGGTGGCATCGCATTGGCTGATCGAGCACGGCTTCGATCCGGACGCGCCGGGGTGCGAGTTCGACGTGCTCAGATCCCGGATGCGGGAACCCTGAGTTGCGTGACATCCCGCGGCTGGCCGTATCCGTTCCAGGAGGTCCGCTGGAACTACATCGCCGAGTACGTCCACGAGTACGCCGCCAGGGAACGGGGTTTCCGGCACATGGCCGACCTGGTGGACAGCATCCTGGCCCGCGGCGGCGCGGCCCAGCTGGCCGGGCTCACCTCGATGTACGACCTGCTGGTCACGCCCCGCCCGGTGCCGAAGACCGCCCCGGTCCAGGTCGTCGCCGTCCGCACCCACGTTGGCACGAACAGCGTCCTCATCGAGCACCTCTCCTACACCGGCCACAACGACCGGATCCGCCGCCCGGTGGCGGAGACCGTGCCGCTGTTCTGGCAGTTCACAAGCGAGAAGTTCGGCGTGCGACCGAACCCGCTCAGCCCAGGAACCGGTCGATCATCGGCAGCAGCAGGTCCGTCCGGCGGATGACGTCCATGTGCGTGGTCTGCGGCAGCACCGCCAGGTGTGCCTGCCGCAGGTGATCGTGGAACTCCACCGCGTGCGAGAGCTTGATGAAGTCCTTGTCCCCCACGATGAGCAGCGTCTCCGCGGTGATCGTGTTCAGCTGCTCGGGCGTCCACCCGGTCCAGCCGTGCACGGTGACCTGGAGGTTGGCCATGAACTTGTCGAAGTGGTCCGGTTCCGGCGCGACCGCGCGGTAGGCCTGCACCATCGCGGCGAAGTCGGCTTCGGTGGGCAGCAGGTCCGAGGTCTGGGCCGGGTCGGTGATCTCCGGCTTGTACCCGTCCGGGTGGAAGTGGGTGGCCGCCGCGACCACCCGGCCGGCCCGCGCGGGGTGGTCCAGCGCGACCTGCACCGCGACCAGTCCGCCCAGGCTGAAGCCGAACAGGTCCGCCTGCTCGACGCCCAGGTGGTCCAGCACGCCCACCACGTCGGCGGCGAACTCGGCGATGGTGCCGGGCCGGTCGCGGTCGGCGGTGTGGCCGTGGCCCTGCAGCTCGATCGCGATCACCTGGCGTTCCTCGGCCAGTGCGCCCAGCAGCGGGCCGAAGGACAGGTCGATGGTCAGCGCGCCGCCGTGCAGCAGCACCAGCGGGCGGCCCTCGCCGTGCACCTCGTAGTAGACGGCCAGGTCGGACAGCGGGGCGTAGCCGGTGGTGGTCATGGTCTTCTCTCCTTGGTTGGCACCTTCACCAGCATGGACGAGCGCCGGACACCGAACTCATCGGCGACACGCTGTGGGCTGGGTCACAGCACCGGGTGGCGGCGCGCCCGCCGGAGTGGACTGGCCGCATGATCACCGTGGCCCCCGCCGATCCGGCGCAGCTCCCGGCCCTGGTCCGCCTGCTGACCGGCTACCACCTGGCCACCGAGGCGGAGAAGGGCAGCCCGGTCCCGGACGCCTCCGCCCTGCCCGAGCACTACCGCCGCGAGATCCTCGACCCAGCCACCGCCTTCGCCGGGGACCTGGTGCTGCTGGCCATTGCGGAGGAGCCGGTGGGCTGTGTGGTGCTCACCCCGGACGCCGAGCTGAAGCGGCTCTGGGTGGATCCGGCCTGGCGGGGACGCGGGGTGGCGCGGCGGCTGACCGAGGCCGCGGTGGCCGCCGCCGGGACCGGGGTGCGGCTGTCGGTGTGGCGGTGGCGGACCGGGGCGATCGGGCTGTACCGGCGGCTGGGGTTCACCGAGGTCGAGTCCTGGGACGAGCGGGACGGGATGGTGTGCTTCAGACTGGCCGGGTCACGGTGACCTCGATGCCCAGGGTGGTGTGCGGGCCGAGCACCTCGCACTCCACGATCTCATCCGGCGGGTTCAGGTTGCCCAGCGCCGCGATCGGCCGCGGCAGCGGCGACTCCAGCCACACCTCCAGCGACGAGCCGCCATCCGGGTACTCGGCCATGCGCGCGCTGCCTGGGAAGCCGAGCTTGCTCACGGTGCGCTGACGCGGCACCACCGCGCGGTCGCCCCATCTCCGGCAACCACATCACGCTGCGCGCCGAGGAGTACAAGGGCAGGGTGGCCACCGGCAAGGGCATGCGCGGCATCGGCGTGTTCGCGGTGGAGAGCAACGAGGGAGCGCCCAGCATCGGTTTCCGCAACCTGCTGGTGGCGGGCAACACCATCCGCTATCCGCTGGAGCACGTGGCGCTGGACTACGTGTTCCTGACCGAGCTGGAACGGCGGGCCGGCGCGATCTCCTTCGCCTTCCACAAGACCACCGCCGCGAACGCGGTGTACGAGAACGTGCGGATCACCGGCAACGTGGTGCACGACTGCGCGTTCTCCGGGCTCTACATCGAGGGCGGGCGGTGGCGCGGGCTCCAGGTGGACGGCACACCACCGCAACCGGGTCAACGGCTACCTCCAGGTCGAGCACACCGGCCCGGACCGGCAGCGGTTTGTGCTCTCCGGCAACGTGATCGCCATCGACCCGGCGTTCCCGGCGAGCGAGATCACCGAGTACGCGCACATCGCGGGCGCGAACACCCAGTGGTCCCTGGACGGATCGGTGCCCAGGGCCAGCGTGCCGATCAGCAACAACGCGCCGGGCGGCACCGGCTCCAGGGTGCGGGTGGCGGAGTCGGAGATCACCGCGATCCGGACCGCGAACGCGTGGCAGCAACAGGGTTCTGGCACCGCCGCGCCCACCGGCGGCGGGTTCGCGCCCGGCGACGTGTGGGTCAACACGGCGGTCTCGGCGGCGAACCCGGTGCACTCCTGGGTGTGCGTCACCGGCGGCGCGAGCCCGGTGTGGCGGGAGCTGCGGCTGTCCTGAGTCAGGGCGCCGCGGTGAAGAACTCGTAGGCGTGGCCGTCGGGATCGCGCACGTAGACCCCTCGGCCGCCGCCAAGGGTGTTGGTGCGCCGGTCCCAGCCGTGTTCCGGGCCGGAGCCGTAGACCAGGCCCGGATCGGCGGCGAGCACGGTCAGCAGCGCGTCGAACCGGGCGTCGTCGACCAGGAACGCGTAGTGCCCGGCGGCCAGCGGCTGGTCGTCGGCGAAGTCCAGAGTCAGCTCGGCGTTGACCCGCAGTGCGGCGAACGGGCCCGCCGCAACGGGTTCGCCGCCGATGAGCCGGGCCAGGAAGCGGGCGCCGGCCCAGCGGTCGGCGGCCAGGATGATCAGGTGGTTGAGCGTGATGGTCACAAAGTCCTCCAGATGTATGCGTTTCGCACGCAATAAGGGTGCGTTTCGCACGCGTCTGTGTCAAGCTGCGCGGTATGGCGCTCTCTGACGGCGGTCCGGCGTTGTTCCGGCTGGTGCGGTTCTGGTCCCGGCGCTGGGCCGGGCTGGCCGCGGGCGAACAACGCCGGGTGCAGCACGTGCACACCCTGGAAGCCGTGCACAGCGCGGAGACCACCGGCGCGGAGCCGAGCGTCGGCGAGATCGCGCACCGGCTGGGCCTCGACCACTCCGGGGCCAGCCGGTTGGTCAGGGACGCCACCGCCGCCGGCTACCTGGAGCGAGTCGAGTCCGAAGTGGACAGACGTAGGACGGTGCCCAGGCTCACCGAGTCCGGCCGCGAGCTGCTGACTAGCGCGCTGGACTGGCAGCGGCAGGCCTTCGCCGAGCTCACCGCGGACTGGCCCGAGCCGGACCGGCGGCGGTTCGCGGAGTACCTGCGCCGACTGGCCGAGCAGGTGGACCGCCCGAGCCGGTCAGGCTGAGGCCCCTCGCTCCCCCAGCCACTTCTCACGCAGCTCCTCGGGAATCGTCAGCGCGGTGGACTGCCCGTCGGTCAGCTGCCGCACGTTCACCGAGAGCAGCAGCCGCGCGGCCCGGTCCAGCACCCGCCTGGCCAGCTCGCTCTCGTCCTCGGCCCGCTCCAGCCGCCGCATCACCCGCGCTCCCGCGCCCACCAGGCGTCCCCAGCCGCGCTGTTTGGGCACCCGCAGCCATTCGGCGACCTCGGGGTTCACCACCTGCCGGACCATCGCGGGCACCACGCCGTCAAAAGCCTTGCCCGGCATGAGTTTCCGGTACAGCGCCAGCAGGTTGGCGGTCAGCTCGGCGCCCTCCGCGGACGGCCCGTAGCTGGCCTCCACCAGGCTGGCGTTGAGCTGCTCCGCCTCGGCCAGGGTCTCCGGCATCGCCTCGGTGCGGATGCCGAGCAGGTGCCCGGCGACCCGCCACACGTGGTAGTAGTCCTCGGCTTCCTGCTCGGTGACCGAGATGCCGATCCGGCGCATACCGATGATCACCTGCACGGAGAAGATGAGCAGCGCGCCGAGCAGATCCTGTTGGCAGATCGGCACTCCGTCGCGTTCGTGGTCCCAGTGCGGCGAACGCGAGATGAAGTGGCGCACCGCGGCGTGGATCAGCCGGGTCTTCTGGATCACCGGCACGAACGAGCCGCCGCTGGTGAACGGGTGCGGGGCCATCATGCTCAGCACGAACTGCGCGGTCTCGGACAGCCTGCGGTGTGGCTGGTTGAGCCGGTGGGTCAGGGTGAGCACCTTGGACGGGCGCGGCTGGGCGTAGCAGTTGACCATGGCGCCGAAGGAGAGCACCGAGGCCACGTGCATGCCGTCGTCGAGGAAGAACTCCTGCGCGCGGGCGACCCTGGCCAGGTCGGTCCAGGGCGGCGGGTTGTCGGTGGCCACCAGGAACTCGCGCACCACCGGCGGCAGGTGTTCCGGGATCGGCTCGTCGTTGGCCCGCAGCTCGGCCAGCAGCGAGTTGACCCGGCCGATCTCGCCCCCGGCCACCAGCGCGGCGATCACCGCATCGGCCGGCGGATCGCCCTGGTACTTGAGTTCCTCGACAAACCGCTGGTCCATGCCCTGGATCGTCACCCGGTCCGGCCCGTCGGCGCTGCCGCCATTCGAGCGCTACCCGCCCACCGGTCGAGTGATCAGATGTTCGGGATGATGCTCTCCGGCACGCCCTGCACACCCTGCTGGAGCACCTCGGCCGCCACCGGGTACCGCTCGGCCACCTCGCCCGCGATCCGCTTGGCGGTCTTGCTGCGCCCGGCCACCAGCTGCACCAGCCCCGCCGCGGACAGCAGCGAGATCAGCACTTCGTCCTGCTCCGCCACCTCCTCGGCGCCGAAGAGCGCGGCCTTGAGGTCGGCGTGGATCTTCTCCCGCCGCGCGGTGTCCTTGACCTGCCAGGTCGTGCTGGTGAAGAACAGCCTGCGCCGCTCGGTGTGCTCGGTGACCGCCCCCTCGGCGACCAGCCGCCCCATCACCCGGTCCCGCTGCCCGATGGACAGCTTCCCCATGGCCTCCTTGAGCACCGAACCCTGGTTCTCCTCCAGCGTCGCCAGCGCCTCGTCCAGGGCCGCCACCCCGGTCTCGGAGTTGTCGGTGACGAACAGCCGGAAGTCGTCGCCGAAGAGCTCCAGGCGCTCCAGCTGCGCCAGCTCGATCAACAGGGCGACCGCGAACAGGCCATCGGCCGAGCGCTTGGTGGCGAACTGACCCTGTTCGTTGAGCAGGAGCAGGGCGAAGTCGTCGACCAGCGCGGAAGGGGCGTCGTTCGTGTGCACGCCCGCATCCTAGGCGCTCGGGTATACGGGCAGGTCGTGGTGCCCGGCGATAATGGCTGGATGGAGCGGAACACGGCCTACCGGGTGCTGTCCACGCGGGCGATCCTGCTGTGCGCGATCGCGTTGACCGTGATCGCGGCCGGCGCGGCGGCAGGCCTGCTGCTCGCCTTCGGCGGCGGTGGCGAAGGCGACCGGGTCCGGCTGGAGGCGATCAAGACCGCGGGCGCCATCGTGATCGGCACCGGCGGGGCCGCCGCGCTGTGGCTGGCCGCGCGCAGGCAGCGCACGACCGAGATCGCGATGCGGCACCAGGAGCGGGTGGCCGAGGCGACCGAGGCGGATGCGGCCGAGCGGCGGGTCACCGAGCTCTACACCAAGGCGGTGGAACAGCTCGGGTCGGAGAAGGCCGCGGTGCGGCTTGGCGGGATGTACGCGCTGGAGCGGCTGGCGCAGAACACGCCCAGCCAGCGACAGACCATCGTCAACGTGCTGTGCGCCTACCTGCGAATGCCCTACTCGCCGCCCGAGGAGGGCAGCGAGCAGGAACAGTGGGAGCCCCGCGAACAGGAGCGGCAGGTCCGGCTGACCGCCCAGCGCGTCCTGGCCGCGCACCTCCAGCCAGGCGAGGCGTTCTGGCCGGACATCGACCTCGACCTCACCGCGGCCACACTCGTCGACTTCACACTGACTGACTGCCGAGTGCGTACCGCACGGTTCGACCGGGCGGACTTCACCGGTGCCGCCAGCTTCACCGGGACCGAGTTCGCCAGGGACGTCACGTTCAGCCAGGCGATCTTCCGCGATCTGGCCGGGTTCAGCGGGATGGTGGTCGGCCGAACGGCCGGGTTCGGCCGGGCGACCTTCAGCGAGGACGCCGTCTTCGGCAAGGTGTGGTTCCACGGAGAGGCCAGGTTCGGCCGGGCGGAGTTCGGCGGGGCGGCCAGGTTCAGCGAGGCGCGGTTCGGCGGAGAGGCCGACTTCAGCAGCGCCAGATTCGCCGGGTACGCCTGGTTCGACGTGACGAAGTTCGTCAAGGTCGCCCGGTTCAACCGGGTCGAGTTCGGCCGTGACGCCCAGTTCAACCGGGCGAGCTTCGGCGACGTGGCCAGGTTCGACGGGAGCACCTTCGCGGGAAAGGCCACGTTCACCGAGGCGCGCGTGCGGCTGGACGTACCGGCGGACACGACTCGGTCCTGGCCCGCCGGCCATGCCGTGCAGGCCTCGGCGGACGGGTGGGGGCTGCTGGTCACGGAACCGGCGCGGCCCACGGGGTGAGCACGCGGCAGCACGGCCTGACTGTCAGTGCCCGCCGCTACGGTCGAGATCATGACCGAGGAAACAACGCAGGTTTCGGTGTCCCGGCGGATCGCCGCCCCGGCAGCCGACATCTTCCGCGTCCTGGCTGAGCCACGACGGCACGTGGACCTGGACGCCTCCCGCATGCTCCGCGAGAGCCTGTTCGAGGGGGCGATCACGGGCGCCGGGCAGGTCTTCACCATGAAGATGCACTTCAAGCAGCTCGGCGACTACGAGATGGACAACCACGTGGTGGCCTTCGAGCCGGACCGGCGCATCGGCTGGGCTCCGGTCGCCGGTCGCGGCCACCCGGAGCAGGGCAGCTCGTGGGGCCACCGGTGGATCTTCGAGCTGAGCCCAGACGGTCCGGATGCCACCGTGGTGACCGAGATCTTCGACCTCACCGGCATGCCAGAGCACCGCCGCGCCGAGGTCGGCCAGGGCGAGGTCTGGCTGCCTGGTATGACCAAGACCCTGGAGCGCCTCGACGCCTTGTGCACCGGCGGCTGATCACTCCACCAGAACGCGCGGCATGACATTCTTACGATCATTCAGTGAGTTTTTCGACTGCCATTCCCTGACACCCGGCTTCGCCGCCGCCACACCGGTTCAGCCGCCCATTGGAGAGGCCACCGCGGGCACCTACCAGCTCCGAATGGTCAAGTCCGAGGGACTGACCGCCCAGTTCCAGGTCACCTTCAGCAAGGCCAACCGGCTGGTCGTCGCGGACGGGCAACTCCAGGTCGGGGACAGTGCCGACCGGGTGGTCGACGCCGTTGGGCCGCGGCTGGCCACGCCGGGTCGGGCGGTGGGCGGCGCGCTGCTCGGTGGGCCGGTCGGGGCCAGGCTCGGCATCGGGACCAGAATCGCGGCGGCCGCGGCGTTCTCAGTCGGGGTGCTCGCGTACTGGCTGCACCGCTCCCAGCGGAAGTTCCCGCTTGAGGGCTGACAACCGGCCGTTGTTGCCTCGGGACGGCCGGTTGTTTGCCCCGGCCCACCGGGGTCGCTTTGATCCCGGGGTGCGACTGGGGCGGGAGTTCGGGTGGTTGTGGGCTTCGTACACGGTCAGCGCGGTCGGCAGCCGGTTGGCCTTCAACGCCTTTCCGCTGGTCGCGATGCTCGTGTTGCAGGCGAGCACGGCGGAGGTGTCCGTGCTGGCGGCGGCGGGGCTGGCCGTGGGGGCGGTGGTGGCGATTCCGCTGGGGCCGTGGGTGGAGTTCCGGCGCAAGCGGCCGGTGATGATGGGGATGGACCTGCTGCGGTGCGTGGCGCTGCTGAGCGTGCCGGTGGCGTATGCGCTGGGGTGGCTGGGTTTCGCGCAACTGCTGGTGGTGTCGGTGGTGGTCGCGGCGGCCGAGATCGCGTACCGGGCGGCCAGTGGGGCCTGGCTGAAGTCCTTGCTGCGGAAGGAGGACCTGGTCCTGGCCAGTGGGCGGCTGGAGGCGACCTCGTGGACCGCCACCGCGCTGGGGCCGCCGCTGGGTGGGGCGGCGATCGGGGTCTTTGGGCCGATGATGGTGCTGCTGGCCGACGCGGTGAGCTATCTGCTCTCCGCGCTGGGCATCCGGGCCGCCGGTGGGCGGGAGCAGCCGCCGGAGCGGGTGGGCGCGCCGAGGGCTGGTGAGGTGCTCGACGGGTGGCGGCACATCTGGCGGCATCCGGGGCTGCGGTCGTTGCTGGGCAACACGGTGCTGGTCAACGGGCTGATCATGGCGACGGCGCCGCTGATGCTGGTGCTCATGGTGCGGGAGCTGGGGTTCTCGCTGTGGGCCTACGGGCTGGCGTTCTCCGTGCCCTGTCTCGGCGGACTGCTCGGCGCGCGGCTCGCGCCCCGGCTGGTGGCGCGGTTCGGGCAGGAGCGCGTGCTGTGGGTGGCCGGGGTGTTGCGGGTGTGCTGGCCGGTGTGGCTGGTGTTCGTGACGCCGGGCGTGATCGGGTTTCTGCTGGTGCTGGTGGTGCAGTTCGGGCTGGTGGGCTGCATGGGCGTGTTCAACCCGGTGCTGGTGGCCTACCGGCTCGCCGAGATCCCCACCGGGCTGGTGGCGCGCGTGCTGACCGCGTGGACGATCTCCAGCAACGCCACGGTGGCGGCGCTCACCGCGGCCTGGGGTGTGCTGGCCGGGTTCGCCGGGGCGCGGACCGCGGTCGGGGTCGCCGGGCTGGTGATCCTGGCGACCCCGATCCTGCTGCGGAAGGTCAGGCCGGCGCGTGCCGCCGGGACTGCACGATGTGGAAGCGGCCGGTGACGTAGGCCGGGTCGGTCAGCGCGGCGGTGGCGGCCGGGTTGGCCCCGGTGCCGTGGAAGTCGCTGAAGGCCGCGCTCTGGTTGACGAACACGCCGCCGGTCAGGTTCTCCGACAGGTGCACGCCGGCATCGAGGGCCGCCGCGCGGGCCGCGTCGATCACCGCCGCGTCGGTGGAGTAGACCGAGGCGGTCAGCGCGCCCTTGGCCCGCACCGAGGAGCGGAAGATCTCCAGCGCGTGCTCGGTGGAGTCGGTGCTGATCACGAAGGAGATCGGGCCGAACCACTCCTTGGTGTAAGTCTCCTCGTCCTTGGCGTCCAGGCGCACCACCAGCGGGGTGCGGATGGTCGCGCCCGGGTAGGCGGGGTCCTCGACCGGGGTGGAGGCGTGCGCGACCGCGCCCAGGTTCTCCGCCTCGGCCAGGCGCTGCTTGACGCCCTCGTTGACGATGGCGCCCAGGGTGCCCGCGGCGCGGGCCGGGTCGCCGAGCAGCTTGTCCAGCGCGGCGCCCAGGTCGGCGGCGAAGTCCTCGGGGCTGCGGGTGCCGTCCTCGGTGCGCACTCCCCCACCCGGCAGCAGGATGTTCTGCGGGGTGGTGCACATCTGTCCACTGTAGAGGGACAGGGAGAAGGACAGGTTGCGCAGCAAGCCCTTGTAGTCGTCGGTGGAGTCGACCACGACGGTGTTCAGGCCGGCCTTCTCGGTGTAGACCACGGCCTGGCGGGCGTTGCCCTCCAGCCAGTCGCCGAACTCGGTGGAGCCGGTGAAGTCCACGATCCGCACGTCGGGGTGGGTGGCCAGCTCGGCCGCGATCGGCTGGCCGGGGGCCTCCACCGCCAGGGTCACCAGGTTCGGGTCGAACCCGGCCTCGGTGAGCACCTCGCGGGCGATGGTCACGGTCAGCGCCAGCGGCAGCACCGCGCCGGGGTGCGGCTTGACGATCACCGGGTTGCCGGTGACCAGGCTGGCGAACAGGCCGGGGTAGGTGTTCCAGGTGGGGAAGGTGTTGCAGGCGATGACCAGCGACACCCCGCGCGGCACCACGGTGAAGGTCTTGTCCATCACCAGCGGGTCGCCCTTGCGCTGCGGCTTGGCCCAGCGGGCGCTGCGCGGCTGCCTGGCCTGCTCGGCGTAGGCGTAGGCGATGGCCTCCAGCGCGCGGTCCTGGGCGTGCGGGCCACCGGCCTGGAAGGCCATCACGAAGGCCTGGCCGGTGGTGTGCTGCACGGCGTGCGCGAACTCGAAGCTGCGCGCGTTGATCCGGTGCAGGACCTCCATGGCCACCCCGGCGCGCAGGGCCGGTCCGGCGTCCCGCCACGCGGTGATCCCGGCCTTGGCCGCGGCGATCAGCTCGGCGGGCTCGCTGCGCGGGTAGCGGATGCCCAGCTCCAGCCCGAACGGCGAGGTCTCGGTGCCCACGTGGTCGATGACGCCTGGCTGGTCGAGGGGGTAGTCCTTGCCCAGCAGCGCCTGGAACGCGGCCTCACCCGCGGGCGCGGCCTCCTCGCCGTAGACCGACTTGCTGGGGGTCTCCGGGAACGGCGACCAGTACTCGCGGGCGTCGATCGCGGTGACCGCGTGGTCGAGCTGCTCGGCGTGCTTGGCGTGGAAGTCCTGCGCGGACATGCCCTCTCCTCGGAATTGGCTGATCACAGTCTGGCGAGCAGGCCCAGTGGGTTCTCCACCGCGTCGGCGACAAAACGGAGGAAGCCACCGGCCACTCCACCGTCGCACACCCGGTGGTCGAAGGTGAAGGACAACTGGGTGATCTTTCGGACGGCCAGCTGGCCGTCCACCGCCCACGGCCGGTCGATGATCCGGCCGACGCCCAGCATGGCGGCCTCGGGGTGGTTGATGATCGGGGTGGAGCCGTCCACGCCGAACACCCCGTAGTTGTTCAAGGTGAAGGTGCCGCCGGTGAGGTCGGCGGGCTCCAGCGCGCCGTCGCGGGCGCGTTCGGTGAGCGCGGCGATGGCCGCGGCCAGCTCGGCGGTGCTGAGCTGATCGGCGTTGCGCACCACCGGAACCACCAGGCCGCGGTCGGTCTGGGCGGCGAAGCCGAGGTTGACGTGCGGCCAGCGCAGGATCTCCCTGGCTTGACCGTCCACAGAGGAGTTGAGCTCCGGGAACCGCTTCAACCCGGCCACGCAGATCCGGCCGAACAGGGCCAGCAGGCTGATCTTCTGCTCCGGACAGGCCGCCTGCACCGCCTGCTTGGCCGCCAGCAGCGCGGTGGCGTCGGCGTCGACCCAGGTGGTGGCGTCGGGGATCTCGGCGCGGCTGCGGGAGAGCTTGTCCGCCACCGCCCGGCGCACTCCGCGCAGCGGGATCCGTTCCGGCCCACCGGCATCCGGCAGCGGCACGGCGGTGCTGGCGGCCGCGGCGATGGCGGCCTCCACGTCCTTGCGCAGCACGATCCCGGCCGGTCCGCTGGGGGTGATGGTGGCCAGGTCGATGTCGTGCTGTTTGGCCAGCCCGCGCACCAGGGGGTTGATCACCCGGGGCGCGAGCTGGGGCTCGCGGGCCGGCACGGCGGCGACCACCGAGGGGGCGGGCTGGCGACGGCGGCGACGGCGGGAACCGTTGTCCTCCTTGGTGCCGTAGCCGATGAGCACGTTGCCCGAGCCCGCGGCGGCCTTGCCGTTCTCCGCCGCCGGGGCCTTCGCACCCGCGCGTTCCTCGGTCCGGTAGGTCTCGTGCGCGCCCTCGGCCGCGACCGTGATCAGCGGTTTGCCGACCTCCAGCACCGCGCCGGCCTCGCCGTGCAGGGTGAGGACCTTGCCCGCGAACGGGATCGGCACCTCCACCGCGGCCTTGGCGGTCTCCACCTCGACCACGACCTGGTCCACGGTCACCGTGTCGCCGACTGCGACCCGCCAGCTGACCACCTCCGCCTCGGTCAGCCCTTCACCGAGGTCCGGCAGGCGAAATACCTGCTCGCTCACGCGACCACCTCGGCCACGTAGCGCAGGTCCGGGGTGTCGTCGCGCTGCAACCGGTCCAGGGTGTCCAGGATGCGGTCCACGCCGGGCAGGTGCGCGTGTTCCAGCATCGGCGGCGGGTACGGGATGTCGAAGCCGCTGACCCGCAGCACCGGCGCGTGCAGCGAGTGGAAGCAGCGTTCCTGCACCCTGGCCGCGATCTCCGCGCCGACCCCGGCGAAGCCCTGGGCCTCCTGCACCACCACGCAGCGGCCGGTGCGGCGGACCGAGGCGGCCACCGTCTCGTCGTCGAAGGGCACGATGCTGCGCAGGTCGACGACCTCCACGTCCCAGCCCTCCTCCTTCGCCGCCTCGGCGGCCTGCATGGCCACCGGGGTGGACGGGCCGTAGGCGATGAGCGTGACGTCCTTGCCCTGCCTGCGGATCGCGGCCCTGCCGAAGGGCTCGCCCCTGGTGAGCTCCACGTCGGCCTTGGCCCAGTACAGCTTCTTGGGCTCCAGGAAGACCACCGGGTCGGGGTCGTCGATGGCCTCGCGCAGCAGCGAGTAGGCGTCGGCGACGGTGGCCGGGGTGACCACCTTCAGGCCGGGGGTGTGCGCGTAGTAGGCCTCGCTGGAGTCGCAGTGGTGCTCCACCCCGCCGATGCCGCCTGCGTAGGGCACCCGGATGACCATGGGCAGGGACAGCGCGCCGCGGGTGCGGTTGCGCAGTTTGGCCACGTGCGAGGCGATCTGCTCGAAGGCGGGGTAGGCGAAGGCGTCGAACTGCATCTCCACCACGGGTTTCATCCCGCCCATGGCCATGCCCACGGCCAGGCCGACGATCCCGGCCTCTGCCAGGGGGGTGTCGAAGCAGCGGTCCTCGCCGAGGTCGCGGGTGATGCCGTCGGTGATCCGGAAGACGCCGCCGAGCGCGCCGACGTCCTCGCCGAAGACCACCACCCGCTCGTCTTCTTTGATCGCGTCCCGCAACGCCTGGTTCAGCGCCTGGGCCATGGACAGGTTCGGCATCTCAGCGCTCCTCGGCGTCGAGCTCGGCGCGCAGCAGGTCGCGCTGCTCGCGGAGCTGGCTGGTGGGTTCGGCGAAGACGTGCTCGAACAGGTCCATGGGCGCCACGGCCGGTTCGGCGTTCATCCGGGTGCGCAGGTCGGCGGCCTTGGCCTCGGCCTCGGCTGTCCAGTTCTGGATGTCCTCTTCGGACAGTGCGCCGATGCCGCGGAGATGTTTTTCCAGCCGGGCCATGGGATCGCGGCCCAGCCAGCGCTGGACCTCCTCGTCCTCCCGGTACCGGGTGGCGTCGTCGGCGTTGGTGTGCGCCTCCATCCGGTAGGTGTGCGCCTCGATCAGGAAGGGGCCGTTGCCGTTCCTGGCGTGCTCGACCGCGGTCTGCAGCACGGCGAGCATGGCCACCGGGTCGTTGCCGTCGACCTGTTCGGAGCGCACGCCGTAGCCGATGCCCTTGTAGGACAGGGCGGGCGCGGCGCTCTGCTTGGCCAGCGGCACCGAGATGGCGTAGCCGTTGCTCTGCACCAGGAACACCACCGGCGCGTTGAACACCGCGGCGAAGTTGAGGGCTTCGTGGAAGTCGCCCTCGCTGGTGGCGCCGTCGCCGATGAAGGCGAGCACCACGGTGTCCCGGCCCTGCCGCTTCTCCGCGAAGGCCAGCCCGGTGGCGTGCAGGGTCTGGGTGGCCAGCGGGGTGCACTGGGGGGCGGTGCGGGTGGCCTTGGGGTCGTAGCCGCAGTGCCAGTCCCCGCGCAGCAGGGTGAGCACCTCGACCGGGTCCAGGCCGCGGGCGACCAGGGCCATGGACTCGCGGTAGGTGGGGAAGACCCAGTCGGTCTCGCGCAGGGCGAGCACCGCGCCGATCTGGCAGGCCTCCTGGCCACGGCTGGAGGGGTAGACGGCGAGGCGGCCCTGTTTGGTCAGGGCGGTGGCCTGGGTGTCGAACCGGCGGCCGATGATCATGCGCCGGTATGCCTCGCGGAGCAGTGCCACGGGCGGTTCGGGGTAGCCGCTCTGGTACTCGGCTGGACTGCCGTCCTCGGCGAGGAACCGGACCGGGGTCACGGAGGGCAGCAGCGCGTCAGGGCGCGCGGGAGCTTCGGTCACGGCGAACCTCCTGGTCGGACGTCCCTGTCTGACAGGCGTCCTCAAATGGTTGCCCCGACCGGGTGGCTGGCTCAAGATGTGGCGAAAACGGCAGACGAACTGCTCACCTGAAACGTGAAAGGCGGCAATGTGTCCACCGACAGCAGCACCGTTGGCGCACCCGGCGGACAGATGGCCACCGCTCTGGACGAGGTGGACCGCTCGATCCTGCGGCTGCTGGCCAGGGACGGCCGGATCTCGATCAGGACCCTCGCTGAGCGACTGCACATCTCGCGCACCAACGCCTACGCCCGGATCGACCGCCTGGTGGCCGACAAGGTGATCACCGGCTTCGGCGCGAAGATCGATCCGGCGCGGGCCGGGCTGGGCACCACCGCGATGGTGGTGGTGACCATCGAGCAGGCCTCATGGCGCGAGGTGTCCGAGCAGTTGCGCTCGATTCAGTACGTGGAACACCTGACCTTGGTCGGTGGCGACTTCGACGTGCTCGTGCTAGTGCGCGCCCCCGACAACCAGGCCCTCAGGGAGATCGTCCTGGAAAGGATTCAAGAGGTGCTCGGGGTCCGCTCCACCCGTACCTGGCTGGTGTTCGACGAGGTCACCGGCACACACCCGGGGCTAAGTTGACTCAATTGTGACTAAAAATGTGAACTGTGATGTAACGCGACCTACTTTCGTTGCCTTGCTTACTCCGTTCGGGTCAATCAAGCTAGTTCTAGTGGCTGCGAGTAGTCGCCCCCTGAACAGCAGCCACAACTCCGTGTGGTGAGGGCTACACGGCGGAGTGAACGGAGTAATCGATGGCACGAAACCGACGCAGGGCCGTCGTGGGCGCCGGGCTGATTGCCGGCACCTCCCTGCTCGCCCTGGTCGCTTCGGCGCTGCCCGGCCTCGCCGCGCCTGCCGAAGGTCAGATCCTCAACGCGGGAACCGCCAACGCCGTCTCCGGCAGCTACATCGTCACGCTGAAGGACAACACGGTTGGCGCGCAGGACCTGGCCTCCCGGTTCGGTGGCAAGGTCACCGCGACGTATGACAAGACCCTCAACGGCTTCGCCGTCTCGCTGAGCGAGCAGCAGGCCAAGCGGCTGGCCGCGGACCCGCGGGTGGCCACGGTGGAGCAGGACGGCAAGGTCAGCCTGGCCGGGGAGCAGCTGAACCCGGAGTGGGGCCTGGACCGGCTCGACCAGCAGGCGCTGCCGCTGGACAAGAAGTACCGCTACGCCAACGAGGGCGCGGGCGTGACCGCCTACATCCTCGACACCGGCGTGCGCCTGACCCACCAGGAGTTCGGTGGCCGCGCCAAGAGCGGCTACGACTTCATCGACAACGACGCGGACGCCAGCGACTGCCAGGGGCACGGCACGCACGTGGCCGGCACCGTGGGCGGCAGCAAGTACGGCGTGGCGAAGAAGGCCGACCTGGTGGCCGTGCGCGTGCTCAACTGCCAGGGCAGCGGTCAGTGGTCGCAGATCATCGCGGGCATCGACTGGGTCGCCAAGAACGCCAAGAAGCCCGCTGTGGCGAACATGAGCCTCGGCGGCACCGGCAGCAACGCGGCCATGGAGAACGCGGTCAAGAAGGCGATCACCGCCGGTGTGACCTTCGCGATCGCCGGTGGCAACTCCGGCGCCGACGCCTGCAGCTTCACCCCGGCCCGCGTGCCGGAGGCGATCACCGTGGGCGCCACCCAGCAGAACGACGCCCGCGCGGTGTGGAACGGCCAGTCGGTCGCGTCGAACTGGGGCCGGTGCCTGGACATCTGGGCGCCCGGCACCGCGACCGTGTCCGCGATCCACACCAACGACACCGGCACCTCCACCAAGAGCGGCACCAGCATGGCCACCCCGCACGTCGCGGGCGCGGTCGCGCTGTACCTCTCCGGCAACCAGCAGGCGACCCCGCAGCAGGTGCGGGACGCCCTGGTGAACAACGCGGTGAGCGACAAGCTGACCGACATCAAGACCGGTTCGCCGAACAAGCTGCTCAACATCAGCTTCATCAAGTAGGGCACAGCACTGGCTGAAGGCCGGGCGCGCCGCGAGTTCAGCGGCGCGCCCGGCCTTTGTCGTGCTCCGGCTCAGCGGGTGGTGAACGCGCCGCCGTTGACGTGCAGCGTCTGCCCGGTGATGTGCCGCGCCCCGGCCGAGGCGAGGAAGTACGTGGTCTCGGCGATATCGCTGGGGTGGCCGGCGCGCCGGTTGTGGGTCGCCTTGACCAGCTCGGCGATCCGCTGCTCGCTGAGGTTGCCCTTGAAGAACTCGGTCTCGGCGATGTAGCCGGGCGCGACCAGGTTGGCGGTCAGCCCCTTGGGGCCGACCTCGGCGGAGAGCCCGGCGTTCCACGCGTGCAGGGCCGCTTTCGCCGCGCCGTAGGAGAATCCGGCGTACTCCGCGGCGATGGAACCGACATTGACGATGGTCCCGCCGGGGCGGAGCTTGTCCAGCACGGCGGTGGTGGTGAGCACCGCGCTGAGCAGGTTGGCCTCCAGGTTCGCCCGCCAGCCCGCCGCGACCCGCTCCAGCGGGGACAGCGCCGGGCCGGACTCGTCGAAGTCGGTGTTGCCGCCGGCCATGTTGACCAGCACGTCCAGCTCCGGCCCCAGCTCCTCGGCCAGCCGGGCCACCTGAGCCGGATCCGTTGCGTCGCAGGCGATCGGCCGGGCGTCGATCTCGGCGGCCGTCCTGGCCAGGCGGTCGGCGTCCCGGCCGGTGATGACCACGGTGTCGCCGTCGGCGCGGAACCGGGCGGCCACCGCCTTGCCAAGCCCAGTGCTAGCGCCGGTGACCAGCACGATTCGGGTCATGTCACATCCCCCTCTGCTATATTTAGCTCTAAACGTTTAGCGCTGAACGTAGCAAGGGACGGTGCACGTGTCCAACGAGACCGAGGGCTACCCGCTGGGCTCGAACTCCCGGTGGCCCGCGGCCGACATCGCCGCGGCCTGGCAACGCGAGCTGCCGGGGGTGCGCACCGAGTCCATCGAGATCATCACGCCGGTCTGGCGGATCGCCAAGATCCTGGCCGACGACCGGCGGCGGACCCTGGCCGCGCTCGGCATCGATCCGTCCACTTTGGACCTGCTCAGCGTGATCCGGCGGGCCGGACCGCCGTATGAGCTGACCACCAAGGAGATCACCCGCCGGACGCTGATCACCGCGGGCGCGGTCTCCCAGCGGGTGGCCCGCGCCGAGCAGGCCGGTCTGGTGGCCAGGTCGCCGTCCGCCGCCTCGCACCGCGCGGTCGCGGTTCGGCTCACCAAGGCCGGGCACGAGCTGGTGGAAACCACGGTGCGCCAACTGCTTGAGCACGAGGCGGAGCTGATCGGCGCGCTCAGCGGCGCCGAGCGCGCGACGCTGACCGGCATCCTCGCCCGGCTGGAGCAGACCCTCGCGGATCAGTCCGAGGTGTGACGCCAGACCTCCAGGAACGCGACCTCGCCACCGCGTTCCAGGCGTTCGGGTTCGCCCTCCACGAGCTGGTACCCGGCGGCGCGGGCGACGCCCTGGCTGGGCGCGTTGTCGGTACGGATGCGCAGGCGCAGCTCCGGCAGGCCAAGGGTGTGGTGGCCGAACTCGGTGAGCAGCCGGGTGGTGCGCACGGCCAGGCCCTGGCCGCGGTGCGCGCGGCCGATGACGTACCCGGCCTCGGCGCGGGCCGGGGCCAGGAAGGCCAGGCCGAGCGGGGTCTCGCCGTCGGTGGTGATGGCCAGGTGCAGGCGGTTGTCCTCGGCGCGGGTGCGGCGGATCATCGCCAGGTACGCCACCGGGTCGAAGGGGAACGGCACCGGGGTGTTCCGCGCGACCTCGGGGCTGTCCAGCACCTCGATCATGGCCTGGTGGTCGGTGTCCTCCCACTCGCGCAGGACCAGGCCGTGGCCGGTCAGTCGCAGGGGCGGGGCCAGCTGGTCCACGGGCGCTCCTTCACAGATCGCGGGTCGGGTGGCCGCGGTGCCGACGCTACGGGAGAGCGGGAACGGCCCGCGAGCGAGTTCCGACCCGCGCAGTGATCTTGCCGTGATGGCAAGTTTGCCTTTTAGGCAAGTTTTGCTAGCGTGGCCGTCATGGACGACCTGGGGTTGCGGGAGCGGAAGAAGCGGCAGACCCGGCTCGCGCTGAGCCAGGCCGCGATCCGGCTGACCGTGGCACGAGGCTGGGAGTCGGTGACCATCGAGGACATCGCCGCGGCGGCGGAGGTCTCGGTGCGCACCTTCCGCAACTACTTCGGCGGCAAGGCCGAGGCGGTCGCGGCCAGCCAGCTGGACCGCGGCCTGCGGATCGCGGCCGAGCTACGCGAGCGACCGGCCGCGGAACCGCTGTGGACCGCGCTGACCGCGGTGGTGCGCGCGCAGTACGCCACCCCGCCGGTGGCCGGGCCGGAGCCGGCGCGGGACGAGCGCTGGCTGACCGGGTTGCGCGCGGTGCTGGCGGTGCCCGCGGTGCAGGCCGAGGTGCAGCGGGCGAACCTGCTGGCCCAGGAAGAGCTGGCCGCGGCGATCGCCGAACGGGCCGGGCTCGGGCCGGATGAGGTGTACCCGCGACTGGTCGCGGCCGTGGTCGGCGCGGGCAGCTCGGTGGCGGTGGCCCAGTGGCTGCGCGCCGACCCGCTCGGCTCGGTGGTCCCGGTGCTGGACGAGGTGTTCGACCACATCCGGGCCGGGTTGCCCGTGCCTGCCAAGGGGGATGCGTGATGACGGTGGACGTGGTGATCGCGGGCGGCGGTCCGAACGGGCTGATGCTGGCCGCCGAGCTGGGCCTGGCCGGGATCCGGCCGGTGGTGCTGGAGAGCCTGCCCGAACCCAGCCAGGAGCCCAAGGCCAACGGACTGCTCGGCCAGGTGGTCCGGCTGGTGGACCACCGGGGGCTGCACGAGCCGCTCACCGGCAGCCCGGAACCGCCGCGCCCCAACAACGGCTACTTCATGTTCGCCGCCCTGCCCCTCGACCTCAGCGGCCTGTCCCCCAGCCCGGTCCACAACCTGCCCGCACCGCAGCAGAAGATCGCCGGCGCGCTGACCGACCGGGCGGCGGAGCTGGGCGCGGACATCCGCTGGGGACACCGGGTCACCGGCCTGACCCAGGACGAGGACAGCGTCACCGTCGAGGTCGACGGACCACAGGGCGGCTACCAGCTCACCGCCC
Organism: Crossiella sp. NPDC003009; assembly: GCF_053591555.1. NCBI lineage: Bacteria > Bacillati > Actinomycetota > Actinomycetes > Pseudonocardiales > Pseudonocardiaceae > Crossiella > Crossiella sp. NPDC003009. The sequence continues at coordinate 35,030 of NZ_JBSFUA010000020.1, forward strand.
GCTACCTGGTCGGGGCCGACGGCGCGCACAGCGTCACCCGCAAGCTGCTCGGTATCGGCTTCCCCGGCCTCGCGCAGGACCGCGCCACCAGCAGGACGGCCCACGCCGAGGTGCCCGCGGACTGGGTCGACCCGGCCACCGGCGTCCTGCACGTGCCCGGATTTGGTGTGGTGCGGCCATTCCTGCCGGTGCGCACCGAACACGGCGGCTTCTCCTACGCACCACTGCCCGGCCAGCCCCCGATCGTCAGCACCGCCGAATGGGACCAGCCGCCTGCCGAGGTACCGATGACCCTGGCCGAGCTTCAAGCCAGCGCCCGCCGCGTGCTCGGCGCGGACCTGCCGCTGCGCCCGGCCCCCGGCGGTACCCTGCTGCGCAGGCTGCCCGGCAGCCACACCCGCGTCGCCGACCGGTACCGGCAGGGCAGGGTGTTCCTGGTCGGCGACGCCGCGCACGTCTTCGCCGCGGGCGGCCAGGGCCTCAACATCGGCCTGACCGACGCGGTGAACCTGGGCTGGAAGCTCGCCGCCGCACTGCGCGGCCAGGCCCCGCCCGGCCTGCTGGACAGCTACGAGTCCGAACGCCGCCCGGCAGCGGTGCGGGTGAGCCTGCTGTCCCAGGCCCAGTCCGCGCTGCTGGCCCCCGGCGCGGAGGTCACCGCACTGCGCGAGCTGTTCGGCGAGCTGCTCGGCCACCAGAGCACCGTGCGCCACCTGGCCGGGCTGATCGCGGGCTCCGACATCCGTTACGACACCGGCGACTCCCACCCGCTCTCCGGCCACTTCGTCCCCGAGCTGGACCTCGACGGCCCCCGCCTGGCCGAACTGGCCAGGACCGGACGGCCACTGCTGCTGAACCTCACCGGCGACGAGGACCCGGCGCTCATTCCACAGTGGACAGACCGGGTGGACGTCATCACCGCCCGCTGCCCGAACGCACCGGCCGCTGTGCTGATCCGCCCGGACGGCTACGTCGCCTGGGCCGCTGAGGAGCTGGATCCCGTTGCCCGCCAAGCACTCCGCACCGCCCTCACCCGCTGGATCGGCAAGGCTGGCCGGTGACCACCACCAGCGCCGCGTCAACAGGTGTTCTGCCGGGGCACCCCCGGCAGGTGCCGCTGCCACTGCTCCTCCGTCAGCTGGCCCGTCGCCGAGCAGATCCGCTCCACCGCCTGCCCGATGTCCAGGTTCAGCACCCTGGCGGTGTTCGTGCCGTCGCTGACGATCAGGCTGCGGCCGTCCGGCCGGAAGTGCAGGCCGACGCCCACGTTGTGCACGGTGCCGATCGGGCCGCCGATGGGGCTGGGGCGGGCCGGGTCGCCGACCCGCCACAGGCGGATCGAGCGGTCGCTGCTGGCTGAGGCCAGGGTGGCGCCGTCGGCGGAGAAGGCCAGGCCGGTGACCGGTTTGGTGTGGCCGGCCAGGGTGCCGAGGGGTTGCGGGTGCGCCGGGTCGGCGACCTGCCAGAGGGTGATCGTCTCGGCCCGGTGGGGCACGGCGAGGGTGCGGCCGTCGGGGCTGAAGGCCAGCCGGTCGACCTGGCCGGGGGCGGTGAACCTGCCGCGCAGCACCGGGTTCCTCGGGTCGGTGACGTCCCACAGGCGGACGGTCTTGTCGTAGCTGGCGGTGGCCAGCAGCCGGCCGTCCGGCCGGTAGGTCAGGGCGCTGACCTCGGCGGTGTGGCCGGTAAGCGCGCCCATCGGCCGGGGCTCGCGCGGGTTGCTGATGTCCCACAGCCTGCTGGCCAGCTCGTTGTCGTTGACCGCGAGGGTGCGGCCGTCCGGGCTCAGCGCGAGCGGGACGGTGAACCGGGTGTCCACGCTGAACTTGCTCAGCAGCACCGGTTTCTCCGCATCGCGCACGTCGAACAGCCGCACCAGCGAGGTGTTGCTGAGCACCGCGAGCAGGGTGCCGTCCGCGCTGAGCCGGGTCTGCGTCGAGCACTCGGTGCACACCCTCGGCTCGTTGATCACGGGCAGCTCGTGCAGCAGCCGGACCGGGGCGCCGTCCACCGCGGACCACAGGATGATCTTCTGGTCCTTGCCGCCGGTGACGGTGAGCCGGCCGTCCGCGCTGACGGTGACCGAGTCGATCCGGTCGTGGTGGCCCAGCAGCAGCGCCGAGGGCAGGTTCCACAACCGCACCACGCCGTCGGCCGAACCGGTGGCCAGCGTGCGGCCGTCCGGGCTGAACCCGACCCCGTACAGCCCGCTGCCGCTGCCGGACAGCGGCGGGCCCAGCTTGGTCACCGCGGCCCCGTTGACCGTGTTCCACAGCTGCGCCACCCCGTCCGCGCCGACCGTGGCCAGGATCGAGCCGTCCTGGTTGAAGGTCAGCTTCCACACCGGGCCGACGTGCCCGGTGAGCTGGCGGCCCAGCGGGCTGCCGTCCTCGGCCCGCCACATCCGCACGGTGGCGTCCCGGCTGCTCGCGGCGACGGTCTTGCCGTCGGGGCTGAACACCACCGCGTAGACGCTCTCGGTGGCGCCGCTGAGGTCGCGCAGCGGCCGGAACCCGGTGCCGGTGACCTGCCACAGCCGCACCAGGCCGTCGTCACCGGCGGTGGCCAGGGTCTTGCCGTCCGGGCTGAACGCCAGCGCCCACACCTCGCCGATGGACCCGGCCAGGTCGCGGCCCAGCGACACCGGCCTGGCCAGGTCGCTGAGATCCCACAGCCGCAGCGCGCGGTTGGCGTGCGCCACCGCCAGCCGCTGGGTGCCCGGCTGGAAGGCGATCAGGTTGATCTGGTTGTCCTCGCTGGTCAGCTCGGTCGGCAACGGCTTGGGCTTGGCGGGATCGGTGATGTCCCACAGGAAGATCCGGCCCTGTTTGCCCGCCGCGACCAGCAGCGTGTCGGAGCGGCCGAAGGTGACCGTGCTCAGCCAGCCGCCGCCGGGGCGCAGCGGTTCGCCGAGGGGCTTGGCGTTGGCCGGATCGCGCACGTCCCACAGCCGGACGCTGCCGTCGTCGCCGGTGCTGGCCAGCAGCTTCCGGTTGGCGGAGAAGTCGGTCTGGTAGACCTCGTTGGTGTGGCCGGGCAGCAGGTCGGCCAGTGGCGCGCCCCTGGTGCTGAGCAGCCGGGTGTGCACGGTCTCATCGGCCGGGCGCATCCGGTGCGCGGCCAGGGTGAGCTGGGCGGAGAGCGTCGGATCGCTTTCGGCCAGCCGGTCGGCCTCGGCCAGCACCTGCCGGAAGGTCGCGTCGTCGCGCTGCTGCTCGGCGGTGGCCTGCTGGTCCAGCGCCAGCAGCGCGGTGGCCGAGGCCAGCAGCGCGAACACCACCACCGCGGCCACCAGCTGCCGCAGCCGCCTGGTCCGCCGCCGATGCCCGGCCGCCTCGTCCTCGCGCGCCTGTTCGGCGGCACGCAGGAAGTCCCGTTCCCGTGCCGACATCGACTCGGCGTTGTGCACCGCCCAGGCGCTGGCCTCGGCCAGCCTGACCCCTCGGTAGAGCGCGGCCGGGTCGCGGTCCAGGGACTCCCAGGTGTCGGTGGCCTCGGTGAGCAGCCGGTGCACGCGCAGGCCCTCGCGGTCGGCGGCCAGCCACTCGTGCAGCCGGGGCCAGCAGCGGATCAGCGCCTCGTGGCTGATCTCCAGGCCGTCCTGGTCCGCGGTGACCAGCCTGGCCCTGACCAGGCGGTCGACCACGTGCGCGGTGTCCGGGTGCTCATCCAGCTCCCGGTGGTAGACCCGGCGCTTGGTGTCCTCGGTGCCCTCGCCGAGCGCGGTCAGCCGCAGGAACAGGTGCCGGGCCACGGTCTGCTGGGCGGCGTCGAACTCGGCGTAGGTGCCCTCGGCGGTGCGCGCGATGGCGTGCGCGATGCCACCCGCGGCCTGGTAGCCGGTCGAGGTCAGCGTGGTGCCCTTGCGCCGCCGCCAGGTCTCCAGCAGGGCGTGCGAGACCAGCGGCAGCACACCCGGCTCACCCGCCGTCTCCGCCATCACGGTGGCCACCAGCGCGTTCTCCAGCCGGTAGCCGCGGTCCAGGGCGGGCCGGGTGATCGCCTCGCGCAGCTGCTCGGTGGTCATCGGCCCGAGCAGCACCTGCCCGTCCTGCATGGCGGCGACCAGGTCGGCGTGTGCGGCGCAGTGGGTGTAGAAGTCGGTGCGCACGCCGAGCACCACCCGGGTCCGGCTGGTCGGCGCGGCGGTGGCGCAGAGCAGCATGGCCAGGAAGCGTTCGCGTTCGGCCGGGTCGGCGCAGAGGGTGAAGACCTCCTCGAACTGGTCCACCACCAGCAGCAGCTCGGCGTCCGGCCGGTCGGCGAGGGCTTGGCGGACCCGCAGGTGCAGGTGCTCTGGGCCCTCGGCGAGCTCCGCGCCCAGCACCGCGGCGGACTCGCCGGTGAGCGCGGCCAGCTGCACCGCGCACTCCTCCACCGGCTGCCTGCCGGGGGTCATCAGCAGCACCGGCGGCGGGTGCTCCGCCTTGCGCACGGTGGCGATCAGCCCGGCCCGCAGCAGCGAGGACTTGCCCGCCCCCGAGGCGCCGAACACGGCGAGGAACCGCCGCTGGGCCAGGCGGCCGATCAGCTCCGCCACGGTGTCGGCGCGGCCGAAGAACCGGTCCGCGTCATCGGTCTGGAAGGCGGCCAGCCCGACGTAGGGCGCGTCGGACTCCTGGACCGCGGGCTTGTTTTGCGGGCTGGACGGCTGGGCGAGCTCGGCGGCGACGAAGTGCCAGCGGGTCTCCCATTCACCGGTGTCACCGGAGCAGGCCCGGACAAAGGCGAGGGTGGCCGCCAGGCTCGGCAGGCGCTTGCCACCGGCGGCATCGGCCAGGGTGGTCGCCGAGTAGTGCGAGCGCCTGGCCAGTTCCCGGTAGGTCGGGCCGCCCGCGGCCGCGCGCAGTGCTCGAAGATCACGGGCGAAGCTGGTCAGGGCGTCATCGCCCGGCCCCAGCGGTTGTTCGGTGCGTGGCATCCCAGTCCCCAGCGTGCAGCGGGGTTGTCCGGATCATGTTGTACGACCCCCGTCGGCGCGACACCGGACAACCTGAAGGCATTAGACATCAGCCTGTCGCTCCCGGTGCCGGGTCGCGACAACTCACAGAACACGCGCCGGCCGGCGGGGCGGGAGGCTGTCAGTTCCGGGCGGGCTTGGCAGCCGACCATGCCGGCCGGCGCGTGCTGGGGGAGGGGGCAGGCGCCGCGCCGAATGGCTGGGGGTTCTTCGGCGCGGCGCGTTCCACCTCAGGTGCCGTCGATCAAGCGGATCGCCAGCGCGGGGCTGAACTGCCCGGCCGGCACGGTGGGGGCGATGCCGCACTCGCCGTCGGAGTTGCCGGGGGTCTTGACCCACAGCAGCAGTTCGGCCCCGCCGCCGACCCGCGCGGGCACGCCGAGCTTGCGGCCGGGTGGGTTGCACCACTGGCCGTTGTGGCCGTTGCCGTTGCGGCTGGTGTCGATCACGAACTTGGCTGGGTAACCGAGCGCGGCGACCACCGCGCCGGCGTATCCGGCCGATTGGCCGGTCGGGTAGTAGTTGGACACGTTGACCGAGAAGCCGCGCACGTTGCGGATCCCGGCGGCGGCGAGCCGGCTGGCCATGGTGGCGGCCGGTATCCAGCCCGCGTTGCCGCCGTCGAGGTAGGCGTAGGTGTTGGCGGCCTTCTGCTGGAGCATCTGGGTGGCGTAGGTGAGCATGCCGAGGCGTTCCTGGATGGCGGCCTCGCTCATGCACTCGAAGTCGCCGAGGGCGTCCGGCTCGAGGACCACCACCGCCGGTTTGGCACCGATGCCCGCGGCCAGGCTGGAGATCCAGGTGCGGTAGGCGGCCGGGCTGCCCGCGCCACCACCGGAGTGGCCGCCGCAGGCATCCCGGCCGGGCAGGTTGTAGGCCACCAGCACCGGCAGCTTGTCGTGACTGTCGGCGGCGCCGACGTAACCGGCCACGGTGGCGCCGATGTCCGGGTCGTTGCCGAACCACCTGCCGATCGGCCGCGAGCCAATCGCGGCCTGGATTCGGGCGGCCCGGGCGTCACCAGGGTTGTTCCGCGCCCACACCGCGGGCGCGGAGTTCGGGTTGACGTAGAAACCGCTGGTCAGCTCGATCGGGTTGGCCGCGAACGCGGGGGTCGCGGTGGCCACGAGCAGGGCGGTCGTGGCCAGGGTCAGGCGGGTGGTCCACGCCATTGTGGATCTCCCTTCGGTAGCGGGGTCAGCGGGTGTCGGCGAAGGCCGTCACCCAGGCGAGGGCGGAGTTCCAGTTGATCGCCACTTCGTTGGTGGAGTAGGAGCCGATGTCGTCGAGGTAGCACTTGGCCGGGGCGCAGCCGGGCAGGTTCTGTTGCGCCACCGGGTCCTCCAGGCTGGGGTTGGGGCCACCGGCCAGCGAGCCGGCCGGCGGGTTGGGCAGCGTCGGGTCGGCCTGGTTGGCCCAGTGCCGGTGGTGCTGGTTGCGGCTGTCCCGCTCGCCGTAGCCGGTGACGAAGGACTGGTTGAGCGCGTTGCGGCCCAGCAGGTAGTCCAGGGCCGAGAGCACCGCGTCCCGGTAGCGGGCCTCGCCGGTGAGGTCGAAGGCGGTGGCGATGATCACCGCGTTGTTGGCGGTGGAACTGGTGGAGCCCCACACGTACTCGCCGGTGTTGGGGTAGCCCTGCGCGCCCTGGGCGCGGACGAAGCCATCGGCCACCGACCGGAGGCGTTGGCGGGCGGCCAGCACGCGGTCGAGGGGGAAGCGCAGCGGGTGGCGCAGGATCGTCAGGTCGGTCAGGGCCGCGGTGTCCCGCCAGGAGAACCCGGCCGGGGTGAGCGTGCTGCCGATGTGCCGCAGGTACCCGGGATCGCCGGTGGTGGCGTGCAGTTCGGCTGCCGCCCAGGAGAACTCGTCGGTGACCTCGGTGTCGTCGTAGGGACCGCCGCCGACACTCTCCTTTGGCGCGAACCGGTCCGGGTGGGCGCGGGCGGCCCGCCAGGCGGTGTCCGCGGCCGTACGGCAGCGCTGGGCGAAGGCCTTGTCCCACGAGGTCCAGATCCGGGCGCAGCGGGCGGCGGTTGCGGCCAGGTTCAGGGTGGCGGCGGTGGACGGCGGGTGCAGGTAGCGCGGCTGCGGGTCCAGGTGCGGCAGCATCGGGTGCCCGGTCCAGGCCAGGTCGTGGATCTTGTGGTGCGCCATGCCCGCGAAGGGTTTGCCCTCCGGCACCTGCATGCGCAGCAGGAACTCCAGCTGCCAGCGGGCCTCGTCGAGCACGTCCGGCACGCCGTTGCGCTGCTCGGGAATGCGCAGCAGGCCATCGCGCAGACCGGTGGCGTCCCAGCGGGAACGGGCGCGTTCGTAGAGGTCCAGCAGCTGCCAGGCGGCCAGCGCGCCGTTGACCACGTACTTGCCGTGGTCGCCCGCGTCGTACCAGCCGCCGCGCACGTCCAGGGTGTAGTCGCAGGTGCCGGGCAGGCAAGGCACCGCGGTGTCGCCCCGGTTCGGCGCGAGGTCCAGGTGACCGGCCGGCCGGGCGTGCGCCGCGCCCACGTGGGCGGCCTCGATCGGGATGCCGCTGCGGTTGTGGAAGAAGTAGTGCAGCGCGTCCCGGCGCAGGTTCTCATACGGCCGGGCCAGCAGGTCGAAGGGCAGGCTGACCTCCTCCCCCACCGCCAGGGTGTAGCCGGTGCCCAGGGTGCGCAGCGCGGAGAAGTCGGCCAGGTGCACGTGGTCGCGGGAGGCGGCGTCCTGGCCGTGCACCCGGGTCTGGCCGCTGGCCACCACCGCGCCCGCGGCATCGCGGACCTGCCAGGGCTTCGGCTGTGTCGCCTTGTCCACAATGGACGCTTGTTTGCGGCCGTCGGACGGGTAGCCGTGCTGGTTGACCCGGACCGCGGAGCCGTAGGTCCAGCCGCCGCCTGGCGGGATCACCCCGCCGGTGAGCGAGATGTCGTCCAGGCACAGGGTGTAGGGCGCGGTGGCGCCACCGGCTTGGAAGGAGACCTGGGCGTGCCGGCTGGCCACTGTGGACAGTCCGGTGAACTCGAAGGTCCGCGGTGTGTCGGTCAGGGTGACCTGTTGGTTGAGCGTGCTGGTGCCCGGTGACGCGGCCAGCTGCAGGCTGCCCCGGATGGCCGCCTTGCCGCTGGCGGTGAAGCGGAGGGTGTAGGGCTGCCCGGCCTCCACCGGGATGTCGTTCTGGCCGATCATGGCGTCCCACGGGTTGGTGGTGCCCGCGGGGACGTCGGCGCAGAGCCGTCCGGCCTCGATCCGGGTCGGCGTGTTCGCGCTGCTCCACCACGGGGTCTTGCCCTGGTCGAAGCCGCCGTTGAGCACACGCTGGTAGGGCTGGGCGTGCGCGGGCGGGGCCAGGCCGGTGAGCAGCACGGGTAGCAGCAGCACGGTGGCGAGCCTGCGGGTGATGGGCATGCCGGGGACCTCTCGGGGTACGGGCACGCCACGGCGTCAGTGCCGAATGGTGACTCTGGCGAGGCGGACTGTCAACGGCTACATTGTCTGTAAGCGCTTCCAATTTGATACCTGCCCACCGGCTCCAGCCACGGCGTCACCGCAGTTGGAAGGTGTGCAACCCTGCTGTCATCGCTTCCGTTATCACCAGCTTGATAGGCTCAGGACCATGATCGGTCGGCCACCCACCCTTGACGAGGTGGCCCAGCGCGCGGGCGTGTCCACCGGCACGGTGTCCCGGGTGCTGAACAACGCCCAGCACGTCAGCCAGCGGGCGCGGCAGGCGGTCGAACGGGCGGTCGAGGAGCTCGGCTACGTGCCCAACACCGCGGCCCGCTCGCTGGCGGCGCGGCGGCGGGGCGCGGTGGTGCTGGCCATCTCCAGCGAGGACCCCGCCCTGTTCGCGAACCTGTTCTTCGCCGAGGTGATCACCGGTGTGAACGCGGTGATCGAGGAGACCGACCTGCAACTGCTGCTGGTCCTGGCCGCCTCCCAGCGCGGCCAGGACCGCTTCGGCCGCGTGCTGGCCTCCCGCGCCGCCGACGGCGTGCTGCTGCTCGCCCTGCGCGAGCGGGACCCGCTGACCAAGCTGGCCGCCGACAGCGGCCTGCCGGTGGTCTTCGGCGGCCGGCCACTGGGCCACACCCCCCGGTTCTACGTGGACGCGGACAACCGCGGCGGCGCCCGGCTGGCCGCCGAACACCTGATCTCCCTTGGCCGCACCAGGATCGCCACCATCACCGCGGGCACCGACCAGCAGGCCGCCCAGGCCCGCCACCTCGGCTTCCGCGAGGCCCTCGCCCTGGCCGGACTACCGGCCGACCGGTTGGCCCACGGCGACTTCACCGAGGCAGGCGGCGCCACCGCGATGGCCGCGCTGCTGACCGAGCACCCGGACCTGGACGCGGTGTTCGTCGCCTCCGACGACATGGCCGCGGGCGCGCTGACCGTGTTGCGCGAGCACGGCCGCCGGGTGCCCGAGGACGTGGCGGTGGTGGGGTTCAACGACATCGTCACCGCCCAGCACACCCAACCGGCGCTGACCACGGTGCGCCAGCCGATCGAGGCGCTGGGCCGGGAGATGACCAGGATGCTGATCAGGCTGATGAACGGCGAGGAACCGACCTCGCTGATCCTGCCCACCGAGCTGGTTCGCCGCGCCTCGGCCTAGCCCGCCGTCCCGCATAGTGGATCACCGAGCACCGCGTCCCGGATCGCATTAGTCTCCCGCCACGGCGCCGGTTTCCTGGCGCCTGCCGAAGTCGAGGGAGTCGCTGATGCGACACGTGCTCAGGGGCACGGTGCTGTTCCTGCTGTTGCTGATCGTCACGGCCGTGCCGGCCAGCGCGGCGACCGCGCAGCCGGTGGTCCGGGTGGGCACCGAGGGGACCTATCCGCCGTTCTCCTTCCACGATCCGCGCTCGCAGCAGCTCACCGGCTACGACATCGAGGTGGTCAAGGCCATCGCGGACAAGGCGGGCTGGCGGCTGGAGTTCGTGGAGACCCAGTGGGACGCGATCTTCCCGGCGCTGGACGCGCGGCGGATCGACCTGATCGCCAACCAGGTCTCGGCCAACGAGGAGCGCAAGGCCAAGTACGGGCTCTCGGCCACCTACGCCTTCTCCCACGGGGTGATCGTCCGCCGCACCGGCGACTCCAGCATCACGACGCTGGCCGACCTGAAGGGCCGGACCACCGCGCAGTCCAGCACCAGCAACTGGGCCAAGGTGGCCCGGGAGGCCGGCGCGAAGGTCGAGGCGGTGGAAGGGTTCGCGCAGGCGGCGGCGCTGCTGGCGCAGGGCCGGGTGGACGCGATCGTCAACGACAACATCGCCGTGCTCGACTACCTGGCCAGCACCGGCTCCACCGCGGTGGAGATCGCCGGGAAGGCCGGGGACAAGACCAGCGAGCAGGTGCTGACCTTCCGCAAGGACGAGCAGTCGCTGCTCGCCCAGGCGGACCAGGCGATCGCCGCGCTCAAGGCCGACGGCACCCTCGGCGGCATCTCGCGGAAGTACTTCAAGGCCGACGTCTCGGTGCCCGACGGCGGCAGCGCCGACCTCTCCCAAGGGCGTGGGCACCGCAGCACCTGGGAAGTGGTGGCGAGCACCGCGTGGCCGATGTTCGCCGGGCTGGTCAAGGTGACGATTCCGTTGACCGCGTTGAGCTTCGCCATCGGGCTGGTGCTCGCGCTGCTGGTCGCGCTGGCCCGGATCTCACCCTACCGGGTGCTGGCCGGGCTGGCCAGGGCGTTCATCTCGATCATCCGGGGCACTCCGCTGCTGTTGCAGCTGTTCATCGTCTTCTACGGGCTGCCACAGCTCGGACTGAAGTTCCCGCCGTTCACCGCGGCGGTGATCGCCTTCAGCCTCAACGTGGCCGGGTACGCCGCGGAGGTTATCCGCTCGGCGATCCTGTCGGTGCCCAAGGGTCAGTTCGAGGCGGCGGCCACCATCGGCCTCGGCTATTCCCTGACCCTGCGCCGGATCGTGCTGCCGCAGGCGGCCAGGACCGCGGTGCCGCCGCTGTCCAACACCCTGCTCTCCCTGGTCAAGGACACCTCGCTGGGCTCGGTGGTGCTGCTCACCGAGCTGTTCCGCCAGTCCCAGCTCGCCGCGGCCGAGAGCAACGAGTTCCTCGCCCTGTACTCCTTCGCCGGGCTGTACTACTGGCTGATCTGCGTCGGGCTCTCCGCCGCGCAGAAACGACTGGAGATCCGACTGAACAGGTATGTGGCCGCATGACTGACATCCGCATCCAGGTGCGCGGGCTGGCGAAGTCCTTCGGGGACAACGAGGTCCTGCGCGATATCGACTTCGAGTCCGCGCGCGGCACCTCCACTGTCCTGTTGGGACCGTCCGGGTCGGGCAAGACCACCCTGCTGCGCTCGCTCAACGCGCTGGAGACCCCCGAACGTGGTCTGGTTCGCATCGACGAGGTGGAGGTCGACTTCGCGAGGTTGCCCAAGGGCAAGGCCGGGCGCAAGGAGGGCGGCAGGCTGCGCGGGCAGAGCGGGATGGTGTTCCAGGCGCACAACCTGTTCCCGCACCGCACGGTCCTGCAGAACGTCATTGAGGGTCCGGTGGTCGCGCAGCGGCGTCCGCGCGAGGAGGCCGTGGCGGAGGCGAAGGTGTTGCTGGACCAGGTGGGTCTGGGTGACCGCGCCGATGCCTACCCGTTCCAGCTCTCCGGCGGGCAGCAGCAGCGGGTCGGCATCGCGCGGGCCCTGGCGCTCAAGCCGAAGGTGGTGCTCTTCGACGAGCCGACCTCGGCGCTGGACCCGGAACTGGTCGGCGAGGTGCTGGCGGTGATCAAGGACCTGGCCGCGGACGGCTGGACGATGGTGGTCGTCACGCACGAGATCCGCTTCGCCGAGCAGGTGGCCGACCAGGTCCTGTTCCTGGACGGCGGCGTGATCGTCGAGCGCGGACCCAGCGCCCAGGTGATCGGTGATCCGCGGGAGGAGCGCACCCGGCGCTTCCTCCAGCGGATCCTCGATCCCGGCTGAGCGCGGCGGTCAGCAACGGTCAGCAACGGCCAACCGCGGTTGCGCGGGCTCGCCGCTGAGCACCGGCGCGCCCAGCTCGATCCAGATCCGGGAGCCCGGCTCGCCCCACACCAGCTCGATCCGGTCCCCGGCCACCGTGACCTCGACGACCGGCAGCGGCTCCTCCGGCGTACCGCTCAGCGTCGCCAGCGCCACGTGCAGCGTGGTGCCACCGGCCGCGCCGACCAGTCGGGGCACCTCCGCGAACCGGGTGTAGGCCGTGCCCAGCGGGGCCCGCACCGCCTCGGTCGCAGACCAGCCGTGCAGTCCACGGAGGCAGGCGCGCACCTCGGAGTCCGCCCCGGTGGCCCACCCGGTCAGCTGCACCTCGGCCCCGTGCGGCGCTCCGACCACCCGGTGCACCCGCAGTTCAAGCTGCCCTTGGACCACGGTGAGGCTCTCCACCCGCAACCCGGGCACCATCGGCGGCCCGGCCGGGAACACCGGCCGGTGCCAGGACGCCGCCCAGCCCCAGTCGCCCCCTCCCCCGGTGCCCAGCGGGCGGATGCGCCGCCGGACGCTGCGCACCCCGCCGACCAGCACGCTGAAGTGGTTGTCCGCCAGGTTGGTCTTCGCGGTGGGGCCGGTGTGCGTGGAGTAGGCGAGCCTGCCGTAGTGCGGATCGTCCTGCGCCGCCGACTCGGGCTCGTGCGGCCGCACGTGGTCGCTGCCGTGGTTGTGCAGCCGCACCAGGCCGTCGGCCCGCGTGCTCTGCACCAGCAGCCCGGGACCCGGCAGCGCGACCACCCGGTCCGGTCCCTCGCTGGGCGCGGGCTGCTCCACCTCCGTCCACAGTGGATGATCCGGCGGCGCGAGCAGGCAGACGAAGGCTTTTGAGGCCCAGTAAGGGGATGACGGGCCGGAGTAGTGCTGGAGGGTGGGCTCGTGCGGACCGTGCCAGCCGAGGCTGAGCAGGCCGTCCTCGGTCAGCGCGCCGCGGTCGAGGAAGTAGCGCAGCGAACCGCTCATCAGCCGCCGGGACACCCCTGGACGCAACGGGGTGTGGCCGGTGAGCGCGCCGAGCCCGACCGCGGTCGCGGCGGCGAAGCGGTAGGACAGCGACCGTCCGAAGTGGATCGGCGCGCCGTTCCTGGCGAACAGCAGGGAGAAGCCGTCCAGGTGCTCGCGCAGCCGCGCGCCGTGCACGGTCTCGCCCTCGCCTGCCAGGTGCTGGTCCAGGACCGGGTACAGGTGCAGGGCCCAGCCGTTGTAGTGGTCGAAGGCGCGGCCGTCGCCGTCGGCGTACCAGCCCTGGCCGCGGTACCAGGTCTCCAGCAGCTCCAGCGCCCGGTCGCGGGCGCGCCGGGTGTGCTCGTCGGCGCGGCCGACCGACTCCAGGAACCCCGCTACGGCGTAGGGGAAGAAGTACCAGTTGTTGGGCGCGGGCACGTGGGTGAGCGAGTCGTGCAACCAGTCCGCCGCCCGGTCCTGGACCGCCGGGTCCAGGTTGTCCCACAGCCACCGGCGGGTCAGTCGCAGGCTCAGGGCCACCGAGGCGGACTCGACCATGGGCTGGCCCTGCACGTCGTGGTCGCGGATCACCGGCCAGGACTCGGCATCCACCCGGCCGGGGGTGGCGGTGCCGGCGGCCAGGCCCTCGGCGTAGCGGCCGAGCCAGCCATGCGGGTCCGCGCCATCCTGTCCAGCCACCCGGAACGCGGCGGCCAGGAAGGTGCGGGCGTAGCCCTCCAGGCCGTCGGAGCGCACGCCGCTGCCCGAGGGCCTGCCGGGCAGGTCGAGCAGCGCCCCGCGCGGAGTGGCCCAGCGCCAAGCCGCGGTGAGCAGCCCGTCGGCCGCGGCCACCCAGTGATCACGGGTGAAACCGGTGTGCGGACTGAGGTTCCGGTCCTCCTCGGGCAGTCTCATGCCAGGCGGTCCAGCCTTTCGCGTCGTACCGGATGGGCGAAACCCGCGCCCGAGCTCCAGCGGGCGATCTCGGCCACGGCGTGCTCGGCCAGCCGTTCCCACTCGTTGCCCTGGGACCCGGCCAGGTGCGGGCTGATCAGCACGTTCTCACTGCGCCACAACGGATGCGAGCCGGGCAGCGGCTCCGGATCGGTGACGTCCAGCACCGCCCTGACCCGCCCGGCCAGTGCCGCCTCGGCCAGCGCGTCCTGGTCCACCACCGCGCCGCGGGCGGTGTTGATCAGCGTGGCGTCCTGCGCCATCAAGTTGATCAGCTCCCGGCTGACCAGGCCCACGGTGGCCGGTAGCAGTGGGGTGTGCACGCTGACCACGTCCGCGCGGGTGAACAGCTCGGCCAGGCCGACCGGCTCAGCCCCGAGCTCGGCCGCCTCGGTGCCGGAGACGTAGGGATCGTGCAGCAACAGCCGGAAGTCGTAGGGCCGCAACAGTTCCAGCACCCGGCGGCCGATCAGCGAGGCGGACAGGATGCCCACCGTGCGGCGGTAGTTGCCCACCGCGTGCGGGGTGTCCAGCCACTGGCCGGGCTGCCCGATACTGGCCCGGTACTCGCGGGCGCGCTCGAGGACTTTCTTGCCGCTCAACAGGATCATCGCCACGGTGTACTCGGCCACCGGCAGCGCGTTGGCCGCCGCGGCCGAGGACACCTCGATACCCTTGTCCCACACCGCCTGCGTGACGTGCCCGCGCACGGTGCCCGCGGTGTGCACCACCGCGCGCAGCCGAGGCGCGGTGGCCAGCACCTGTTCGGTCAGCTCCGGGCAGCCCCAGCCGGTGACCAGCACCTCCACCTCGGCCAGCGACTCGCCGGTGAACTCGTGCAGCACACCGGGGACCGGATCGCAGACCTGGGCGAAGGCGGCCAGCGCTGCCGGGCGCAGCACCGCCTCGGCGGCCTCCTTCGACATGGCGAAGGCGGCGCGCGGACGGTTCACTTGACCGCTCCCGCCGTCAGGCCGGATCGCCAGAAGCGTTGCAGCAGCAGGAAGGCGACGATGAGCGGCAGCACCGCGAGCAGAGAACCCATGATCACGAGCGGGTAGTATTCCGGAGAAACCGTGGCCGCGCTGTTCCAGGCGTAGAGGCCGAGGCTGACCGGGTAGAGCTTCTGGTCCGAGAGCATCACCATGGGCAGGAAGAAGTTATTCCAGATCGCGGTGAGCTGGAACAGGAACACGGTGACCAGCCCGGGTCCGAGCATGCGCAGGGCCACCCGGAAGAACATGGTCAGCTCGCCTGCGCCGTCGATCCGCGCGGCCTCCAGCACCTCGCCCGGCACGTAGCCCTGGCTGAAGATCCGGCCGAGATAGACGCCGAAGGGGTTGAACAGCACCGGGATGAACACCGCCCAGAAGGTGTTGACCAGTCCGGCGGCCGAGGCCATCAGGTACAGCGGCAGGGCCAGCACGGTCTGCGGCACCATCACCGCGGCCAGCACCAGGCCGAAGAGCTTCTCCTTGTGCCGGAACACATATTTGTCGAAGGCGTAGCCGCAGGCGATGCTCACCATCGCGCTGATCGCGGCCCCGATGCCGGCGTAGAGCAGGCTGTTGAGGTACCAGCGGCCGAACAGCCCGTTGTCCTCGGCGAAGATCTCGGTCAGGTTCTGCCAGAAGGAGAAGTTGGTCAGGGACAGCACATCGCTGTTGAACAGCGCGTCCCGGTCCTTGGTGGCGGCCAGCAGCAGCCACAGCACCGGCAGCAGCGCGTAGAGCACGGACACCCCGACCAGGGTGTTGACCGCGAACCGGCCCAGCAGCCCGGGCCGCAGCGCGGCAGGCAGGTCGTTGGCGCTCATGCGGCCTCCCCGGTCTTGGCGGTGCGGTTGCTCCAGCGGGTGATGCCGTAGGAGAGCGCGACGGTGGCCAGCAGCAGGACCACCGAGGCCGCCGCGGCCAGGCTGTAGTTGTTGCGGGTGAAGGCCGCGTCGTAGATGTACATGCTCGGCGAGAACCGCGAGTTGATCATCGGCGTGGACTGGCTGAGCAGCACCGGTTCGGTGAACAGCTGCAACGCCCAGATCAGGGTGAACATCGAGACCATCACGATCGAGGAGCGCACCAGCGGGGTCTTCACCCGCAGCGCGGTGCGGATCGGCCCGGCGCCGTCGACCACGGCGGCCTCCACCACCTCGCGCGGCACGGCCTGCAGCGCGGCGTAGAAGATCACCATGTTGTAGCCGAGGTTGCTCCACAGCGCGATGTTCACCATGGACGGCAGCACGGTGTGCACGCCGAGGAAGTCGATGGTGATGTCGGCCTGGCCGAGCAGGTCGATCACCGGGCTCAGGCCTGGGGTGTAGAGGTAGAGCCAGATGATCGCGGCGATGATGCCGGGCACCGCGTGCGGCAGGTACAGCGCGAGCTGCGCCGAGGCGCGCAGCCGGGCCGCGCCGGAGTCCAGCAGCAGGGCCAGGCCGAGCGCGCCGACCACCAGTACCGGGATGTAGATCAGGCAGTAGAGCGCGACGGTGAGCAGGCTGTTCAGGAAGGTCGGGTCGGTGAGCACGGCCGCGTAGGCGCGCAGGCCGATGAACACGGTGGACTCCGGGCCGAAGCCGAGGCCGGGCTGGTCGTCACTGAAGAAGCTCAGCCACACCGCGGTGCCGACCGGGATCAGGAACACCACGGTGAACAGCACGAAGAACGGGGCCATGAGCAGCGCGCAGGCCAGGCGGTGCGCTTTCACCGGCTCACCTCGGTGGCGGAGAGGCCGAGCGCGAGCAGGTCCGGCATGGTGCCGTTCTGCGCGTCCCGCACCGCGTCCAGCAGGGTGCCCTGGCCGCCGCCCGCGCGGGCGAAGCCGTCCTGCATGACCTTGAGCGTGGCGGTCATCCGCGGTCCCCAGATCCAGCCGTCGCGGATCTTGCGGGCCTCCTCGTCGAAGAGGCGGTAGATGTCCTGGCCGCCGTAGTAGGGCAGGTCGAAGGCGGCGCTGCCGACCGGCACCAGCGCGGGCGCGGCCGGGTACATGCTGCTGGTGCCGCTGGAAAGCCTGGCGCGAAAGGAGTCCGGGTGCGAGACCTGCCACTCGATGAACTCCATCGCGGCTTCCGGGAAAGCGCTTGCCTTGGTGATCGCGAAGGTGGACCCGCCGTGCGTGGACACCGACTCCTTGGCCGCGTCGTCCCACTGCGGCATCGGCGCGATCCGCCACTGCCCCTTCTGCCCAGGCCGCGCGTTCTTCTGCGCCCCGGCCTCCCAGGCCCCGCTGAGCCGGGTGAGCAACCGGCCCTGGCCGATCTGGGCGTCGGCGTGCTTGCTGTCCGCGGCGTTGGTGTGGACGAGCTGGTCGTCGATGAGCCGCTGCCAGTACTCGGCGACCCGGCGGCTGGGGGCGTCGGTGAGGGAGACCTGCCAGCTGCCGCCGGTGGTGCTGAACCACTGGGCGCCCGCCTGCCAGGAGAACGCGGCGAACTGCGTGCCGCCGTCGGTGGGGAACAGCGCCAGCCGCCGGTCGCCGGGCAGGCCACGGACCACCTTGGCCAGGTCGGCGAACTCGGTCCAGGTGCGTGGCACGGACAGGTTGTGCTGGGCGAACAGGTCGGTGCGGTAGTGCAGCACCATGGGTTCGACGTCCAGCGGCACCGAGAACACCCGGTTCTCGAAGGTGGTCAGCCCGAGCGCCTGCGGCAACAGCTTGGCGCGCAGGCGATCGCTGACCAGGTCGGTGATGTCGCGCAGCACCCCGTCGATGGCGAACCCGGGCAGCTGCGGGTACTCGATGGTGGCCACATCGGGCGGGTTGCCCGCGCGGGCGGCGTTGCTGAGCTTGGCGTACCCGCCCTGCCCGCCGGAGGGCACCTGCTGGAAGTCCACGAAGATCCGGTTCTGCGACTTGTTGAACGCCTCCACCACCTGGCGGCTACCGCGCAGCGGGGACCAGAAGGTGATCCGAGTCGGCCCGCCGGGCCCCGGTCTGCTCCGAGTGGTGTCCGGCCCGCAGGCGCCGAGCACCGGAAGCGCGGCAGCCGCGGCAAGCAACGAACGACGGCTCAGGCGAGCAGGCATCGGCGCCTCCACTGCAGTGGTCGAGACACCGAATCCTGATCGCCTGAGCGATTCAGGTCAAGAGAACGATCAAATTTCCCACAAACGCTCAAACGATCAAATACGTCGGGTCGATCTCCGCACCATGAGGTCCGGCAACAACTCAACCCGCCGCGTCCGCCAAGGCCCGGCACTGGCCAGCCGGGTGAGCAGCAGCTCGGCGGCCACCCGGCCCACCTCGGCCTTGGGCGGGGCGACCGCGGTCAGCGGCGGACTGCCCAGGGCGGCGACGACGTCGTCGTAGGCGACCACGGAGCAGTCCTGCGGAACGCGGATACCCGCGTCGGCGAGCTGCTGGACGAGGATGAGGGCGTCGACATCGCCGTGCAGGATGACGGCGGTGGTGCCACGAGCGCGCAGGATCGCGGCGAGCTCGCTGGGCGGGGTGGCGCGGGAGCCGGCGGGGATGGAGGCGGTGACGGATCCCGGGCGGGTGGGGGCGGTTGGCCTGCGGTTTGCGAAGGGGCGGTCGGTTGCGCGGGGCGCGGCAGTGGCGGGCGGGGCGGTGGCGGGGCTCGGCGCGGCGGTGGCGTGCGGCGGGGCCGCCGCACCCGGCGCGGCGGTGACGTGTGGCGGTGCAGCCGCACCCGGATCGGTGGCGGCGTGCGGGGAGGCCGCCGCGCCCGGCTCGGCGACGGTCTGCGGCGGGGTCGCCGCGTCCGGCATGGCGGCGGTCCACGGCGCGGCTGCCGCTCTCGGCACGGTGCCGGTCTGCGGCGAAACTGCCGCACCTGACGCGGCGGCGGCTTGCGACAAGGCTGCCACGCCCGACTCGGTGACGGGCTGCGGCGCGGATGCTGCGCTCGGCTCGGCCGAGATCTGTGGCCAGGTTCCCGTCCCCGGACCACCGGCGGCCTGCGGCGAGGTCACCACACCCGGCCCGATGGCGGTCTGTGGCCAAGCCACCGCGCCCGGCTCGGCGACAGTGTGCGGCCAGGCCGTCCCACCTGGCCCAGTGCCGGTCCGCGGCCAAACCGCCCCGCCCGGCTCGACGGTGGCCTCCGGCCAAGCCGCCGGGTCCGGCGCGACGGACATCTGCGAAGCGGCCACCCCATCCGGCCCGGCGACACCCGCCACTCCCCCGCCACCCGGCACCGCGCCCCCAGCCCCGCCCTCCGGCCCCGGCCCGGCGTCCGCCGCGCTGAGCAGCACCGTCCAGTCCTCGATCTCCGCCCGATAGGACGCGATCTCTGCGAACGCCGCCCGCAACGCCCGCGCGGTCGGGCTGTCATCCCGAGCCGCCAGCACGATCCGCCGGTGGCCCAGCGACACCAGGTGTTCCACCGCCAAGTGCATCCCGTACCAATGATCCGAGCACACCGAGTCCAGTGCGTGCAGCCTGCTGCCCGGCCATGGCCTGCGTTCCATCAGCACCAGGGGGACCTTAACCTCGGCGAGCCAGGCGTCGGCGAGTTCCGCTTGGGTGGTGCGCCAGCGGGGGGCGATGAGCAGTCCTCGGATGTCCTGGGTGAGCAGGCGTTCCACGATGGGGTGTTCCGCGCCGGGGGGCTGGGGTGCGATGTGCAGGACCACTCGTTGGCCCGCGGCCTCCAAAGCCGTGCGGGCGCCGTGCATGGTCTCGTGCAGGTAGGCGTGACGCTCTGGGACGACCAGGGCGATCGCGCCGCCTTCGGGGAGGGTGGGGGCCGGGGCTGGTTCGCGGCTGGTCAGGGAGCGGGCGACGCCGTGGCCTCGGCGCAGGGCACCGAGTCTGGCGAGTTCTTCCACGTCGCGGCGGGCGGTGACCACCGAGACGTCCAGCTCGGCGGCCAGGTCGCTGACCCGGACCGCGCCGCGGGCCTGCACGGCGGCCAGGATTCGCTGGCGTCTGGCCTCGCCCGGCTCTCGCATACCGGCTTACCGCCCATGTTCGTTTGATCGTTTGAGCGAATCATAGCCAGGGGCGGGGTGAGTCGGTCAAGCGGTCGTCGATCAAGGGGGCGGGGTGAGTGGGGCGGCGGTGGCCGCCCCACTCGGTCAGCCGGCCGGGGTGAACTGGGCGGAGTACAGGCGGTGGTACGCGCCTTGGGCGGCCAGGAGCTCCTCGTGGTTGCCCTGTTCCACGATCCGGCCTGCCTCCATCACCAGGATCAGGTCCGCGTCCCGGATGGTGGACAACCGGTGCGCGATCACGAAACTGGTCCGGCCGCCCCGCAGGTTGGCCATCGCGTGCTGCACCAAGGACTCGGTGCGGGTGTCGACGGAACTGGTCGCCTCATCCAGGATCAGCAGGGACGGATCCGCCAGGAACGCCCGCGCGATGGTGAGCAGCTGCTTCTCACCGGCGCTGACGTTGCCGCCCTCCTCGTCGATCACCGTGTCGTAGCCCTCGGGCAGCGTGCGCACGAAGTGGTCCACGAACGCCGCCTTGGCCGCGGCCTGGATCTCCGCCTCGGTGGCCTCCGGCCTGCCGTAGGCGATGTTCTCCCGGATGGTGCCGCCGAAGAGCCAGGTGTCCTGCAGCACCATGCCGATCTGGCCGCGCAGGTCCTCCCGGCGCAGGCCGGCGATGTCCACGCCGTCCAGGGTGATCCGGCCGGCGTCCAGCTCGTAGAAGCGCATGATCAGGTTGACCAGGGTGGTCTTGCCCGCGCCGGTGGGGCCGACGATGGCGACCGTCTGCCCCGGCTGTGCGACCAGGGACAGGTCCTCGATCAGTGGGCGGTCCGGTTGGTAGGCGAAGCTGACGCGCTCGAAGACGACCCGGCCCTGACGCCGGGCCGGCAGTGGGGCGTCGGCTGGGTCGGGGCTCTGCTCCTCGGCGTCGAGCAGCTCGAAGACGCGTTCGGCCGAGGCGACGCCGGACTGCATCAGGTTGGCCATGGAGGCGACCTGGGTCAGCGGCTGGGTGAACTGGCGCGAGTACTGCAAGAACGCCTGCACCTCGCCGAGGGTCATCGCGCCGCTGGTGATGCGCAGGCCGCCGACCACGGCGATGAGCACGTAGCTGAGGTTGGACAGGAACATCATCGCGGGCATGATCAGCCCGGAGACGAACTGCGCGCCCAGCGCCGAACCGAACAGCTTCTCGTTGCGCTGGGCGAACTCCGCCTCGGACTCGCGCTGGCGGCCGAAGACCTTCACCAGCTGGTGCCCGGTGAACGCCTCCTCGATATGCGCGTTCAGCGCGCCCGTTTCCTTCCACTGCGCGACGAACAGCTTCTGCGAGCGCTTGCCGATCCGGGTGGTGATCAGCATCGAGATCGGGATGACCAGCAGCGCGATCACCGCCAGCAGCGGCGAGATGGTCAGCATCATCACCAGCACGCCGACCACGGTCAGCAGCGAGATCAGTGACTGGTTCAGCGTCTGCTGCAGGGTGGTGGAGATGTTGTCGATGTCGTTGGTGACCCTGGAGAGCAGCTCGCCGCGCGGCTGGTTGTCGAAGTAGCGCAACGGCAACCGGTGCAGCTTGGCCTCGACGTCCTCGCGCAGCCGGTACACCACCCGCTGCACTACCCGGTTGAGCAGCAAGCCCATCAAGTAGCCGAACAGCGAGGCCACCAGGTACAGCCCGAGCACCCAGGCCAGCACCACGGCCAGCGCGCCGAAGTCGATGTGCGCGCCGACATCCCCGCGCAGCCGGGCCAGCACGCCGTTGAAGATGATGTCGGTGGCCTGGCCGAGGATCTTCGGCCCGGCCACGGAGAAGGCGACGCTGATCACGCCGAGGGCGAGCACCAGCCACAGCCGGAACCGCTCCGGCCGCATCCGCCCGAAGAGTCGTTTGGCCGAGGGCTTGAAGGTCTTGGCCTTGCCCATCGGCGGGCCCATGCCGGGCATCGGCCGTCCCATCGGTCCCTGCGCGGGCGGCCGGGATGAGGTGGTCGTGGTGCTCATGCGGCCTGCTCCGGGGTCAGCTGGGACTGGACGATCTCCCGGTAGGTCGGGCAGTCGGCCAGCAGTTCGGTGTGGGTGCCCCTGCCGACGATGGATCCGTTGTCCAGCACGATGATCTGGTCGGCGTCCAGGATGGTGGACACTCGCTGGGCCACCACCAGCACCGCGGCCTGCCTGGTGTGCGGGCGCAGCGCGGCGCGCAGCCGGGCGTCGGTGGTCAGGTCCAGCGCGGAGAAGGAGTCGTCGAAGAGGTAGATCTCCGGTTTGCGGACCAGGGCGCGGGCGATGGACAGCCGCTGGCGCTGGCCGCCGGAGACGTTGGTGCCGCCCTGGGCGATCGGGGCGTCCAGGCCGCCGGGCATGTCGGCGACGAAGTCCTTGGCCTGGGCGACCTCCAGTGCCTGCCACAGTTCCTCGTCGGTGGCCTCGGGGTTGCCGTAGCGCAGGTTGCTGGCCACCGTGCCGGTGAACAGGTAGGGCCGTTGCGGGACAAGGCCGATCCGGTTCCACAGGGTGTCCGGTTCGAGCTCGCGCACATCGGTCCCGTCCACCAGCACGCTGCCCTCGGTCACGTCCACCAGGCGCGGGATCAGGGTGAGCAGGGTGGTCTTGCCGGCGCCGGTGCTGCCGATGATCGCGGTGGTCTGCCCGGCGCGAGCGTGGAAGGACACGTTGTGCAGCACCGGTTCCGCGGCTCCGGGGTAGCGGAACTCGACCGCGCGGAACTCCAGTTCGCCGCGCCAGCCGGGGTCGCGCACCGGGGTCAGCGGTGGCCGCACCGAGGGCTCGGTGTCCAGCACCTCCTTGATCCGCTCGGCGCAGACCGCGGCGCGCGGGATCATGGTGGCGATGAAGCTGGCCATCATCACCGACATCAGGATCTGCAACAGGTAGTTCAGGAACGCGGTCAGCGCGCCGATCTGCATCTGCGCCGCGTCCACCCTGGCCGCGCCGAACCACAGCACCGCCACGCTGGAGACGTTGAGGATCAGCATCAGCACCGGGAACAGCAGCGCCTGCAACCGGCCCACCCGCAGCACGGTGTCGGTCAGGTCGGCGTTGGCCACCGCGAACCGCTTGGTCTCACTGGGTTCCCGCACGAAGGCGCGCACCACCCGGACACCGGTGAGCTGTTCCCGCAGCACCCGGTTGACCTGGTCGATGCGCTCCTGCATGACCCGGAACAGCGGCACCGTGCGCACCACGATCAGGCCGATCGCGATGGCCAGCACCGGCACGCACACCAGCAGCAGCCAGGACAGCCCGAGGTCCTCGCGCAGGGCCATCACGATGCCGCCGACGCACATGATCGGCGCGGCCACCAGCATGGTGCAGACCAGCACCACGATCAGCTGCACCTGCTGCACGTCGTTGGTGCTGCGGGTGATCAGGGACGGCGCGCCGAAGGTGTTCACTTCCCGGGCGGAGAACTTGCCCACCTGGTGGAAGACCGCCGCGCGCAGGTCGCGGCCGAGGGACATGGCGCAGCGGGCGCCGAAGTAGACCGCGCCGATCGAGCAGAGGATCTGCACGACGGTGACGGTCAGCATCCAGCCGCCGCTGCGCAGGATGTAGCCGGTGTCGCCGGTGGCGATGCCGTGGTCGATGATGTCGGCGTTCAGGCTGGGCAGGTACAGCGAGGCGATCGTGCCGATGAGTTGCAGCACGAGCACCGCCGCCAGCTCTCGCTTGTACGGCCGAAGATAGGTACGTAACAGTCGGTTCAGCACCGAATACCCCACAGAAGAAACGTTCCGTATCTTACCAAGTCAACGTAGACTTCCCGGCTAAGAAACGCAACGTACTTAAGGGGCAGCGTGAGTGCGCCGAAGTCACGACGCCGCGGTGAGCAGCTGGAACAGGCGATCCTGGACGCGGCATGGGCCGAGCTGAACGAGGTCGGCTACAGCAGGCTGACCATCGAGGCGGTCGCCGCCAGGGCGCAGACCAGCAAACCGGTGATCTACCGCCGCTGGTCGAGCCGGGCGGAGCTGGTACTGGCCGCCTCGCACCGGCAGAACCCGGTCCGCACCCCGCACGAGGCCCCCGACACCGGCGCGCTGCGCACGGACCTGCTGGAGCTCTTCACGCTGATCGCGCGCCGGGCCGAGATGATGAGCGAGATGATCGCCGGGGTGATGGGCGAGACCTTCCGGCACCCCGAGGTCACCGCGCTGCTCCGCCAGCGGCTGAACAGCTCGCCGCTGGCGGAGACGATGACCACGATCGTGCGCAACGCGGCCGAGCGCGGCGAGCTGGCGCCGGTGGAGCTGACGCCGAGGGTGCTGCGGCTGCCCATCGACCTGTTCCGGGCCGACATGCTGGTCTGCGGCGGGACCGTCCCCGCGGAGACGATCGCCTCGATGGTGGATGAGATCTACCTGCCGCTGCTGCGCGGGCTGGCGGT
The DNA here is from genome assembly GCF_053591555.1 of Crossiella sp. NPDC003009. NCBI lineage: Bacteria > Bacillati > Actinomycetota > Actinomycetes > Pseudonocardiales > Pseudonocardiaceae > Crossiella > Crossiella sp. NPDC003009. The sequence goes on from NZ_JBSFUA010000020.1 coordinate 59,179, forward strand.
CAGCGCGGACTGAACAGGCCGTTGGCCACGCCGAAGGGCAGTCCGTCGGCGAGCGCGCCGTAGCTGCCGGATTCGAGCAGCTCCCTGGCCGCCCGCTCGGTGGCGGCCAGCGCGGCCTGGGTGATCGCCGAGCCGACGCTGACCCTGGCCACGCCCAGCTCGCCGAGCCGGGCCACCTCGGGCGCGCCGGGCATGGCCATGATGTTCAGCGGCCCGTGCAGGCCCTTGACCAGCGCGGCGATGGTCGGCTCGTCGATCACGCCGGGCACGAACGCGCAGTCCGCGCCCGCGGCGAAGGCGGCGTTGCCCCTGGCGATCGCCTCCGCGAGGGCGTCCGGGCCGCTGCCGCCGAGCAGGTAGACATCGGTGCGGGCGTTGACCACGAGCTCGCTGTTCGCCTTGCGCGCCAAGCGGATCCGCTCCGCGGCGGCCTCCCGGTCGAGCAGCGCGCCGTCGGCGGAGTCCTCGATGTTGACCCCGGCCACGCCCAGCTCGGCCAGCTCGGCCACGGTGCCGGCGAGGTCGTCGTAGCCGCCCTCGGCGTCGGCGGTGACCGGCACCGCCACCACGGCCAGAATGCGGCGGATGGCCTCGATCATGCCGGCCCGGTCCAGGCTCTGGCCGTCCGGGCGGCCGTGCGCCCAGGACACCCCGGCGCTGGTGGTGGCGATGGCCGCGGCGCCGGCGGCCTCGATGACCCGCGCGCTGGCCGGGTCCCAGGCGTTGGGCAGCAGCAGCGGGCGGCGTTCGTGCAGCCGCCGGAACTCGGCGGCGTGGTGGGTTCGGCTCACCACACCAGCTTGTCCGACACATCGGCATCCGCCTATCGTTTTCGCTCCAGCTAAAACGAGGGTGGGTCGTGGTCGCGATCGGTTTTGCCGCACAGGGTGTGGCCAGGGTGCGACTGTCCGTGTCCTGCCTGTGGGAGGTCGTGGCCAGCCTGCGGGTGCTGCGCGGCGGCGAGGGCCGGGTGCTGCACGCCCCCTGGCTCGCCAGGACCGCTCCCCCGCCACCGGACTCGCTGCTGTGGCAGCTGGTTCCGTCCGCGCCGCACTACATCCCGGACTTCCTCACCCCGCCCCCGCAGGCCCCGGACCTGGCCGCCGAGCTGACCGCGCTGCGAGCCACCCCGGCCGCCGTGGTGCGCGAGCACCTGGACCTCTCCGGCATCCCGGCCAGCCCGGAAATCGAAGCCCTGCACCGGGATCCGGCCGCCGGGCTGGCCAGGCTGGCCGAGGAGGTCACCGCGTACTGGGCGCACGCGCTGGCGGCGGACTGGCCGCGGATCCGGGCGCTGCTGGACCGGGAGGTCTTTCGCGGCGCGCGGCTGCTGGCCGAACAGGGCATCGGCGCGCTGCTCAACGACCTGCACGAGTCGGTGCGCTGGGACGGTTCGGCGCTGACCGTGGCCAACAGCCACTGCCGGGCCCCGAACGTCTCCGACGGTCCGGGTCTGGTGCTGGTGCCCTCGGCCTTCGCCTGGCCCTCGGTGCTGAGCATCTCCGCGGGCGAGGCCCCGCAACTGGCCTATCCGGCGCGCGGGGTGGCCGCGCTGTGGGAGACCCCGGCGGACACCGCGGAGACCTTGGGCGCGGTGCTCGGGCGCTCGCGAGCCCGTCTGCTGGCCGAGATGTCCGCGCCGACCTCGACCACCGAACTGGCCCGGCGCACCGGGATGTCCGCCGGCGCGGTGTCCCAGCACCTGAACGCCTTGCGTGGCGCGGGTTTGGTGGCCAGTCACCGGGCGGGCAAGGGTGTGCTGAGCGCGCGCACCGCGCTGGCCGAGGCGCTGCTGGCCGGTCGCTAGGCGCTGATCAGGGCGAGGGCGGTGTCCAGTCCAGCGACGACGGCATCGGGCGGGGTGCCCCGGGGGGGGGCGGGCGAGCAGGGCGAGGCTGACGCCGTCGAGCACCGAGCTGAACATCCGGGCCAGCGCGGCGTGGTCGCGGCCGGGCGGGATCACCCCGGCCTCCTCGGCGGCCCGGAAGCTGGCCAGCAAGGTGGCCTGGAACTCCTGGTCCTGAGCAGCGACGAGCTCGGCGAAGCCGGGGTTGGTCATCGCCTTGGCCGCGAAGTCGAAGTAGACGCGTGCCTCGATGACCCGCTGCTCGTCCAGGGGCAGCAGCTCGTCGGCGATGCGGCGCAGCGTGCTCAGCACCGGGGCGCGGAACGGGATCCGCCGGATCCGCTCGGCGGTGGCCGCGCCGGTCTGCTTGAGCGCGAAGAGCATCAGCTCGTCCTTGCCCGCGAACTGCCGCTGCACCAGGCCCAGCGAGGTCCCGGCCTCGGTGCCCACCGGCGGACGCCGTCGAGCCCGTCCCTGGCCACGATCCGGAGCAGGGCGTTGCCGATGGCGTGACGGCGGGCGTGGGGCACGGTCAGGTTCTGCACGCCCGGCGGCACTGGCGGGGCCGGACGCTGCTGCCGGGGCTGATCGACGCGCACATCCACGACCAGGGCATCCCGCGCTCGGACTCGCCGCGCTTCGGTGTCACCACCGAGCTGGACATGTTCAACATCCTCGCCATGCGTGCCGACCTGGGTGACTACAAGGCCGCCCGGCAGTCCTGCGCGCCCACCAGGGCGGCCGATCTGTGGACCGCGGGCACCATGATCACCGTGCCCGGCGGCCACGGCTCGCAGATGAACCTGCCGACGGACTTTCCCTGGCTGCGACCGGGCATGTCGCCGGAGCAGCACGTCGACGACCGGCTGGCCGAGGGCTCGGACTACATCAAGTTCGTGGTCGACCCGATGGAGTCCGCCGATCCCTGGCCGACCATCACGCCCGCGCAGGGCCAGGCCATCATCCGGCGCGCGCACCAGCGCGGCGTGCTCGCCCTGGCGCACGTGTCCCGGTGCGAGGACACCCGCTGGCTGCTCGGCGCGGGTGTCGACGGGCTGATCCACACCCCCAACGACCGTGCGCTGACCGTGGAGGAGCTGTGGCTGGCCCGCCCGGTCGGGCGCGTTCGTGACCAGCACGCTGTCCATCTAGCTGACCGATGCGAGGTAGGCCATGGCGGCGGTCTCGTCGCTGAGCCAGCCGGTGTAGTCCTCCGGGTTGGCGAACAGCTGGGCGAAGCGGTGTGCCACCTCGGGCACCCGCTGGGCGGTGTCCAAAGTGGACATCACGTGTGGGGGCGGTGGTTCGAGCAGGTCGTTGGTGAACCGGGTGGCGTGCCGCGCCCGCGCCCAGTACCCAGCGAAGGCGCGGTGCATGAACTCCGCGTCGAACGGCCGTTCGCCTTGCGCGACAATGGCTTCCTCGTAGGCGCGGGCGGCGTGCGCGGCCATGTTCGCGCCCTGCCCGGCGACCGGGTCGTTGGTGACCGCGGTGTCGCCCATGGCCAGCACCAGCGCGCCGGAGGGCAGCCGGCCGACCGGGTGCCGGACCACCGGGGTGATCCGGCCGTGCAGCATGTCCAGTGGCCCGGCGGGTTCGACCTCGGCCAGGAGTTCTTGCTGCCAAGGGAAATGCGCCTTGACCAGCTCGCGGGCTCGCGTCAGGTGCGCGGACACGTCGGCGATGCCGGACCAGCGGTCCAGCGGCCCGCCGGGCCGGGCGAAGAACCCGAAGCCGAAGACCGGCCCGTTGACCGAGAGCACCGGCAGGCCGAAGAACTCCCCGTGCGGCCCGAGCGCAAAGACCAGTCCCGGCGGCGGCTGCTCGGTGCGCACGTACAGCACGCCGATGGCACGCTGCGGCTCCCGGTACCGCGAAAGCTCGTTGTCCCGCGGGAAAAGCCGGTCGAACTGCTCGCCCCGGCCGGCCGCGACCAGCACCAGCTCGAACTCCCGCGCGTAGCCCTCCAGGTCTTCCGGGGTGACCCGGTGCAGCCGCAGGTCCCCGCCACGCCGGACGAACTCGCCCATCCAGTCCGAGACCTTCACCCGCTGGTCCACCGACTGCGCGAGCACGTCCAGCGGGGCTCGCCAGGACATACCCTCGGCGGTGAAGGACACCGAGGCGACCGGCGTCACCCGGTCATCCCACAGGTTGATGCCCAGCTCCCGCTCCCTGGCCAGTGCGGGGCCGAAGACCGCCTGGTTGGAGATCAGCCGCCCGGCCCTGACCTGCTCGGCGGACCGCTCGGCGACCACTGTCACCGGGTAGCCGTGCCGCAACAACCCCAGCCCGAGCACCAGCCCGGCCTGACCGGCCCCGATGATCGCTATCCGCCGCATGCCACCGAGTCAACCCGAGCGGACGGGCCAGTTGGCCAACTCCGCCCGCTCGGGCCCGGATCTGTGCCCAAGTGGCCGATCACCGCTCGCAGGCGACCCCGTCACCGTCGCGGTCCAGGTGCCGTCCGTAGTGGTCAGCGCCGTGGCCAGGCCCGCGCTGGTCACCGACACCACCCGCCAGTTCGACTCGGCCAGCACCGCCCGCCCGTCCACCGACTCCACCACCCCGGCCGGACTCTCCGCCCCCGGCGTCACCGACACCGAGCGACGCCGGCGGCGGCTCACTCGCCGTTCCTCCCCTGGACGGACTGTGCACCTCCTCGTCGCGGACGGCTCCGGCTTCGTTACCCGAGCCCCTCCGCCTGGTACCGGCACCCGGCGTTCCACAGCAGGAACGACCCGGCCCCCGCGTCCTTGGCCCCGCTGATCTGCGCCCGCACCTCCCCCGGTCCGTACTTCACCTTCAGCGAGAAGTCTTGCAACCACGGGATCACGGTCGCCGCCGACCCTTCCAGCACGCTCCGGAAGTCGGCCACCGACCGCTTGACGATCTCGTAGGGCTCGGCCTCCGGGTGGCTCACGCCGTACTCGCCCCGGCCCCAGTGCGAGGGGTAGACCATCGGCGCGACGTAGTCGACGTGCTTGGCCATTGCCGGGATGTCCTGGGCCACCTGCTCCGGGTGGCGGGCGGCGATGCCGAACACCGACACCCCGATCGCGCCGCCCTTGGCCCGGATCGCACTGGCGGCCTCGGCCACGAAGCTGGTGACGTGGCTGGTGGGGTCGCCGGGGGCGCCGGGGAAGCGCATTCCCTTCAGCGGGCCGTCGGGGCGGCGGACGTAGTCGAAGAGGATGTCGTCGAAGCCCAGTCCGGCGGCCTCGGCGGCCAGCTCGATGTTGTAGCGGCGGACCTCGGGGTGGGCCGGGTTGGTGAAGGCGTAGGGGCCGTAGCCGCCGGTCCACGGGCCGCCGTCGGCGCGCTGCACCAGCTGCTCGTGGTGGCCGGCGCGCCAGGCGGCCGCGCCCAGGATCGGGTCGCGGAAGGCGACCAGGCGGCCGACCACCCTGGCGCCCAGTTCGTGCAGCTGGCGCAGGGCGGCGCGGGCGTCGTAGCCGCCGCGGACCGCGCCGATCCGCTTGGCCGTGGCGACCTCGGTGGCGTAGCCGACCAGGCCGCTCTCGTCCTTGATGTCCAGCTGCACGGTGTCGATCCGCTTGGCCCGCAGCAGGTCCAGCACGGGTTCGCGCAGGCCGGGGGCGGTCCAGGCGTGCGCGGTCAGGTGCACCGCGCGCATCCCGGGATGGGTGGCGGTGCGCACCCGCTCCACGGTGACGTGGCCGGCCTGGTCGGCCGCGGTCACCTCGATCGTCCCAGGTGGACGGTCCAGGGTGACGCTGAAGGAGCCGTCGGCGGGCAGCGGGACCCTGGACCCGTGCACCAGCAGCTGGTCGGCCTCCCGCGCGGTGCCACGCAGGGTTACCCTGCCCTGCTCGTCCGGCCGGGACGGGCGGTCCACGGCCAGCACCGGGGCGCGCTCGTCCACGGTGAACTTGCGGGTCACCGCCGCGCCGAAGAGCAGGCCGGGCAGCCGGGCGGTGACCTCGTGCTCACCGTGGGTGAGCCCGCGCAGCAGCACCGACACCGAGCCCTCGCCCAGGCGCGCGGACACCGGCTGGCCGTCCACCAGGACCTCCATCTCACGCACCGCGCTCGGATTACGCGGGGTGAAGGTGACCACCCGGTCGTGCAGCTCTCCGCCGCGCAGCAGCTCACCCTCCGCGACACCGTCCACTGTGGCCACCGGGTGCAACACTCCGAAGGCCCCCACCACCATCGCCAGCACGACCAGCACCACGCCCAGGGCCAGCGTGGTCAGCAGCCCCCAGTGGTGCCGCTCTCCCTCGTAACGCACAGCCATCGCCGGAACCCCCTTGTCTGCCAAGCTGATCCACGGATTCCCGGTCACGGCCGATCCAGACCCACCGAGCAGGTGACGCTGATTCGGATGAACTCCGCGCCGGTGAGGCGTGAACTCGTCACCGCTGGCTATCTGCGGCAGGGACAGGATTCGCCGAACGGGAGGCCACTATGTCCGCACGTCACTGCCTGGCCGTCCTCGCGACGGCGCTGGCCGCCCTGCTCGCGCCGGCACCGGCGACGGCACAGTCCGCAGTGGACGGTGACACGCCGATGGGCTCACAGATCCGCTTGCACGAAGGCGTCGCCGAGGACCAGCCCAGGGTCGAAGTGTCCCTGGAGGCCTCGGTGGCCGGGATGGACGTCAGCGGCCACCAGCGGGAGGTGGACTGGGGGCACTGGTGGCGGCAGGGCAAGCGGTTCGTCTACGTCAAGGCCACCGAGGGCACCGGCTTCCGCAACCCCTACTACCGCGGCCAGTACGACGGCTCCCGCGGGGTCGGCATGATCCGCGGCGCCTACCACTTCGCCCTGCCGGACCGCTCCAGCGGCGCCGCCCAGGCGAACTACTTCGTCGACAACGGCGGCGGCTGGAGCCGCGACGGGCACACCCTGCCCGGCGCGCTGGACATCGAGTACAACCCGTACGGCCAGAGCTGCTACGGGCTGAGCCAGGACGCGATGTCCCGCTGGATCAAGGACTTCAGCGACACCTACCACCGCCGCACCGGCCGCTGGCCCACCGTCTACACCAGCACCAGCTGGTGGGCCACCTGTACCGGAAACCGGCTCAACCTCAGCGGCACCAACCCGCTGTGGGTGGCCCGCTACGCCAGCTCGGTCGGGCCGCTGCCGCACGCCTGGCCGTTCTACACGTTCTGGCAGTACACCAGCAAACCGTTGGACCAGAACACCTTCAACGGCGCCTACCACCGGTTGCAGGTGCTGGCCAGGGGTCACTGAGACCTGGCGGCGAGCTGTGCGGCGAAGCCGTCCAGGATGGCGGCCAGGCCGAACTCGAAGGTGCGCTCCGGGGCCGCGGCATAGCCCTCGGCGCTGGCCGAGTGGCTGTCCATCCGCCCGCGCAGCCGGGGGAACTCCCTGCCGATCTCGCGGGCCTTGGCCACCGTCTCGCCGATCGCGGCCTCGGGGTCCTTGCCGCCGCGGCTGAGCCGCCGGGTCAGCGAGACCTGCGCGGCGGTGCTCAGCGAGCTGCCCAGCACGAAGATCAGCACCGTGGCCGCGGCCTGGTCCGCCTCGACCGGGTCGAAGCCGGCCAGCTCGTAGACGGCCAGGCAGTGGTCGTCGTGGCGAGCCTTGCCCGGTCCGTAGAGCAGGTGGCTGCCGAAGGCCTGGCTCAGCCACGGGTGCCGGGTGAGCATGGCGTGCAGGCTGGTGGCCATCGCGGTGGCCGCGCCGCGCCAGTCGGTGCTGGCCAGGTCGGGCAGCTCGACCTCGGCCCAGATCGCGTCGCCCGCCAGCCGGACCAGGTCGTCCTTGGTCTTGATGTGCCAGTACACGGCGGTGGCCGCGGAGTTCAGCCGCTGACCCAGCGTGCGCATGTTGAGGCCGTCCAGGCCCTCCTCGTCCAGCAGCTCGATGGCGGCCTTGACGATCTGGTCCGCGGTCAGCGTGTCCCTCGGCATGCCACACAGCCTACTTGCACTTTGTTCAAGAGTGCGTCTAGGGTCCGACTTGCACTTAGTTCAACTACCTGAGGGGCGCTCATGACATCGGCACTCGCGGACTTCGTCGCGGCCACAGCGGCGGAGCTCGGCATCCCCGGCGCCGCCGTCGGCGTGCTGGCCGACGGCGCGGAGACCACCGTCGCGCACGGCGTGACCAGCGCGGACCACCCGGCGCCGGTGACCGAACGGACTCTGTTCCACCTGGCCTCGCTGACCAAGCCGTTCACCGCCACCGCGCTGGTGCGCCTGGCCGCCGAGGGCAAACTGGACCTGCACGCGCCGGTGCGCCGTTACGTCCCGGAACTCCGGCTCGCCGATGCGCGGGCCGAGGCACAGATCACCGTGTTCCAGCTGCTCAACCACACCTCGGGCCTGGACTGGCAGCTGGTCGGGGCCGAGGCGGATGAGACCCTGCCGGGGTTCGTGGCCAAGCTGGCCGAGCTCAAGCAGATCGCGCCGCCGGGGGCCAGAGCCTCCTACAGCCAGGCCGGGTACAACCTGGCCGGACGGGTCCTCGAACACCTCACCGGCCAGTCCTTCGAGCAGGCGGTGACCGAGCTGGTGCTCACCCCCGCCGGGCTGTCGAACACCTTCTTCGACCTGGACGAGGTGCTCATCCGGCCCTTCGCCGTCGGCCACAACCGGGACGAGGACGGCCGGTTGTCAGCGGCGCGGCCGTGGAAGGCCTGGCGGGCGGGCACCAGCGCCAACAACCCCGGCGGCGGCCTCATTTCCTCGGTCAGCAACCTGCTGCGGTGGGCCAAGTTCCAGCTCGCCGACGGCGCCGGGGCACTCCCGGCCGAGGCGGTGCGCGGCATGCGCGAGCAGACCGCCGAACTGCGCGCCAGCACGCTCGGTGACGGCGTCGGCATCGGCTGGTTCCTGCGCGAGGTCGACGGCGTGCGCACCATCGGGCACGGCGGCTCCGGCAACGGCCAGTTCAGCGAGCTGCTGATCGCGCCGGACCGGGACTTCGCGGTGGTCTCGCTGGCCAACGCGGGCCCGGACGGCAACCGCTTCAACCAGGCCGTGCTGCGCTGGGCGCTGGAACACCACCTCGGCGTGGTGCAGCGGGAAGCCGAGCCGGTCCCGTTCGAGGCGGCCAGGGCCGAGGAGGTGGCAGGCCACTACGAGATCGATGCGATGAACCTCGACATCAGCACCGACGGCGGCAAGCTCGTCATGGCGGTGGCCATCAAACCGGAGATCCGCCAGGCCTCCGCCGACATGCCGCCGGACTACCCGCCCGCCGCCTTCGGCTTCCTGCCCGGCGACGGGGAGGAGTACGTCATCACCGAAGGCGGCCTCAAGGGGCAGCGCGGCTACTTCTCCCGCGACGCCAGTGGCGCGGTCACCGGCGTGGACCTGGCGGGCAGGCTGTTCAGCCGTTCACGGTAGGTTCGTTCCGGTCGTGGTCGATCACGCAGAACTCGTTGTCCTCCGGGTCCAGCAGCACCACCCAGGGCAGCCGGGGGTCCAGTCCGACGTCGGCCCGGCGCGCGCCCAGCCCGATGATCCGCTCCACCTCGGCGGCGTGCTCGCCGGGCGGCGGGTCCAGGTCCAGGTGCACCGGGTTCTTCTCCGGGCGGCGGCCGCTCCCTGGCACCTGCTCGAACATCAGCGGCGGGCCGGTATCGCCCTTGATCTGCGCGTACTCGGTGCCGTCGAGACTGAAACCCCGGTCCACCAGGCGATAGCCCAGTACCGCGGACCAGAACTCGATGAGCCGGTCCAGGTCCCTGCAGTCGAAGGTCACCGCGGCGACTGTGCTTGGCATGGCTGAGGAATAACCGGTTCCGGTCAAGGTCAACCACTGTTAGCCTGCCCGCCATGATGTTCACCCGACGCTGACCCGGCCACCGGCGGGCAGCGGATTCCCCATCGCTGGTGATGCGGGGCGGCACAACGCCGTCCCGGGTCGCGACGTGGGAGCAGATCGAATGATCTCTCGGGTTTCACCGCGTCCAGGCGCAGTCGTCCACACGTGACGGCCGCGCGCCTGGTGGCGCGGACGGTGCGGGGTCTTGAGCAGGTGGTGGCCGAGGAGGTCCGGCCGCTCGGTCCCGTGGATTTCCAAGGACATCGCGAGGTGTGGTTCCGCGCGGAGCCGACCCCGGCGGTGCTGGGCTCGCGGTGCGCCGATGACGTGCTGCTGCACGGGATCTCGGTGCGCGGCATCGGTCCGGCCCGCGCGGACCTGCCCGTGCTGGCCGAGGCCGCGGCGCGGATGCCGTTGGCGGAGCTGCTGATGGCACGGAAACGCTGTGGCGGCAAGGACTTCACGGCCGGGGTGACGGTGTCGGCGTCGTTTTTGGGGCGACGCAACTACAACCGGTACGACCTGGAGGACGCGGTGGGCCGGCCGGTGGCGTTGGCGCTGGGACTGCCGTACTGGAGCAGGCGGGGCGGAGTGGCGCCGCCCGATGGCGGATTGTCCTGGCGGGTGACCGTGGAAGGCGATCGGGCGCTGGTGGCGCTGCGGATCGCCGAGCGGCCGCTGCACCGGCGCGGGTATCGGCGGGTGACCCGGGCCGGGAGCCTGCATCCGCCGGTGGCGGCGGCGATGGCGCGGCTGGGCGGGGGCGGGCGGGTGCTGGATCCCTGTTGTGGGGCCGGGACGCTCGCGGTGGAGGCGGCGCTGGGCGGGGCGGAGCTGGTGCTGGGGCTGGACCGGGATGCCGGAGCGGTGGCGGCGGCACGGGTCAACGGGGCCGCGGCGGGGCTGGGCGGTGGAGTCGGCGCGGGGATCGGCCCGGGGCTGGGCGGCGGGATCGGCGCGGGGATCGGCCCCGGGCTGGGTGGCGGGATCGGCGCGGGGATCGGCCCCGGGCTGGGTGGCGGGATCGGCGCGGGGATCGGTTGGGGTGTTGCGGATGCCGGGCGGTTGCCGGTCGCGGACGGTGCCGTCGATCTCGTGCTGTGCAACCCGCCATGGGACCGCCAGGTCCCGCCGACCGGGGTGCTCGCCCGCCGACCGCAGCATTTCTGGCGCGAACTGCGCCGGGTGCTGCGTCCCCGCGGGCGAGCCGTCCTGCTGTTGCCGGCGAGCGCGCTCCCCCGCACCGGATTTCAGCTGCTGGACCGGTTGCCGATCAGCCTGTCCGGGCAGCATCCGGAGATTGTCACCGTGCGCCGTGACTAAAGACGCCTCGCCTGGACCAGCCACGCGGCCGAGCCGTAGCGGACGCCGTCCTCGGCCAGGTGCTCGGCCATGTCCGCGCGCACCCCGTCCACGATCCTGGCCTGGATGTCCGCCTCCTGCTCGGCCATGAGCCAGCCGAACTGCTCGATGATGAACTCCAGCGCGTCCTCGACATCGGCCCCGAACCACATCGACTCGCTCAGCGCCTCGATGCGCACATCGGTGAACCCGGCCGTGGTCAGCAGTTCCCTGGTCAGGTCCGGATCGGTCAGCCCGCCCGCGCTGGGCGGCCGCACCTCGGGCGGGACGCCGTTGGCGTAGGCGGTGCGGAAGGCGCGCATCCACTCGTTGGCCGCCGGTGGCTGCCAGGTCAGCAGGGTGAGCCCGCCGCCGGGGCGCAGCGCGCGGGCGAGGTTGGCGAAGGCGGCGGGGGCGTCGCCGAAGAACATCGCGCCGTGGCGGCTGACCACCCGGTCGAAACCGCCGGGAGTGAACGGGTGGGACTGGGCGTCGACCTGGTCGAAGACCACGTTGGCCAGGCCCTCGCGCTCGGCCAGCTCGCGGGCCAGGGCGAGCATCGGCGTGGACAGGTCCACACCCAGCGCGCTGCCCCGATGGGCGAGGCGGGCGGCGTCCCTGGTGGCCTGGCCCGCGCCGCAGCCGACGTCCAGCACGCGGGAGTCCGGCTCGATCGCGGCCGCGGCGAGGAACTGGCCGTGGTAGCGGGCCACGCCGGCGTCGAAGCGCTCGGCGCGGCGGGTCCAGAACTCGCCCTGGCCGCCGTCCCAGGCCTTGAGCTGCTCGGTGTTGGCTGGATCGATCCGCAAGGCGCTGCGCCGTTTCATACCCCGATCGCCCCGTCGACGCACTCGCGGAGCAGGTCGGCGTGTCCGTTGTGGCGGGCGTACTCCTCGACCAGGTGGATCAGCACCCAGCGCAGCGAGACCGTGCCGCGCCAGCCGTCCTCACCCTCGACGTCCAGGCTGGGCGCCTCGGCGGTGAACCGCTCGGCGAAGGCGACCTCCGCGCGCCAGGCCGCCCAGGCCTCGGCGACCACCGCCGGGTCGGCGCTGGCCTGGTCGAAGTCGGCGTCCGGGTGCTCCGGGGTGACGTAGCGCGGCGGCGCGTCCTGACCGGCCAGCACCACGCGGAACCAGCGGCGCTCGACCTCGGCCAGGTGCCGGATGAGCCCGAGCAGCGACAGCGTGGACGGCGGCACCGACCTGGCCGCCAGCTCGGCGTCCAGGCCGGCGCACTTGAGCTCCAGGGTGGCGCGCTGGCCGTTGAGGATGCCCAGCAGCACCGCGCGCTCCTCGCCGGTGGCGGGGGCGGTCAGCCGGGGGTCTCGGTCGGCCTCGACGAACATCTCCGCACGTCGGCGCGGGCTGGGACTGGTCACGGGCGCCAACTCTAGGGGCCGGGGCGATCATCGACAGCCGGTTTTCCCTTGACCGTGCCCTCCGCCGCCTCTAGCGTACTGACCCACGCGAATCGGAAAGCGCTTTCCGCATGGGGACGGAGACCGGAGATGACCGACCGCGCACCGGAAGTCAGCCGCTGGCGGCTGGCCGCCGAACGCTCCTGGCGGCCGATCGCGCTGCTGGCCGCGGCACTGGCCTGCTGGCAGCTGATCACCGCCACCGGCCTGGTCGCGCCCTACCTGATCCCCTCCCCCGGCGCGACGCTGGCGGTGTTCGCCGCCAAGTGGGGCTACCTCAGCGAGCACACCTGGGTCACCGGCTACGAGACCGTGCTGGGCTTCCTGATCGCCGCGGTGCTCGGCGTGCTGACCGCGGTGATCATGGTCTACTCCCCCGCGCTGGAGAAGACGCTCTACCCGGTCCTGGTCTTCGCCCAGGTGATCCCCAAGATCGCGGTCGCGCCGCTGTTCGTGGTGTGGCTGGGTTTCGGGCTGGCGCCCAAGGTGCTGGTGGCGGTGCTGATCGCGTTCTTCCCGGTGGTGATCTCCATGGTCACCGGGCTCAAGTCGGTCGGCGCGGAGACCCTGGACCTGGCCGCCACCATGGGCGGCGGGCCGCTGAAGACCTTCGTCAAGATCCGCTTCCCGGCCGCGCTGCCACAGCTGTTCGCCGGGCTGAAGGTCGCGGTGACGCTGGCGGTGACCGGCGCGGTGGTCGGCGAGTTCGTCGGCGCCAACGAGGGCCTGGGCTACGTGATCCTGCAGGCCAACGGAAACCTCGACACGCCAATGCTGTTCGCCGGTCTGATCCTGATGTCGCTGATCGGCGTGGCGCTGTTCGCGCTGCTGGAACTGGCCGAACGGCTGCTGCTGCCCTGGCACGTCAGCCGCCGCGCCGACCCCGTGACCACTCTCTAGGAGGGCCAGCCATGCGCAGCTCCGTCCCCGTCCTGCTCGCCGCGCTGCTGCTGGCCGTCGCCGGGTGCGGCGGCGCGCCGGCCGAGCAGGGCAAGCAGGTCACCTTGACGCTCAACTGGTATCCCTACGGCGAGCACGCGCCCTTCTACCACGGCCTGAAACAGGGCATCTTCAGCAAGCACGGGATCAACCTCAAGATCCAGGCAGGTCAGGGCTCCGGCAAGACCGTGCAGGCCGTCGGCGGCGGCCAGACCGAGTTCGGCTGGGCCGACACCTCCTCCCTGCTCGCCGCGGTCGACTCCGGCGTCCCGGTCAAGAGCTTGGGCGTCTACTTGCAGACCACCCCGGCCGCCGTGCAGTTCTTCGCCGACAAGGGCATCAGCAAACCCGCTGACCTCAAAGGAAAAACCGTCGCGGTGACCGCGGGCGACGCGCTGTCCAAGACCTTCGGCGCCTTCCTCAAGCAGAACGGCCTGTCCGAGGGCGATGTGCAAGTGCAGAACATCGACCCGGCAGGCAAGATCGCCGCGGTGATCGCGGGCCGGGCCGACGCACTGGTCGGCTACGCCAACGACCAGGGCCCGATCATCCAGGACAAGGCCGGGAAACCGGTGTCCCAGCTGCGTTTCGCCGACTTCGGCCTCACCTACTACAGCGACGGCCTGCTCACCTCCACCGCCCTGCTGGACTCCGACCCCGACCTGGTCAAGCGGATGGTCGCGGCCACCACCGAAGCCTGGGCGGAAGCGGAGAAGAACCCGGCCGCCGCGGTGGAGGCGATGAAGGACGCCTCCGCCCAGCTGCCGTCTTCCAGCGCGCCGCCCTGCTGGACTGGCGCTCGGCCCGCCGCAACATCCTGCTGCAAGCGGAGATGCGCGGCATGCCTGCCGCCGAGGCCAGGAAGCGCACCGACGAGCTGATCGAGCTGACCGGCCTGTCCGGCTTCGCCGACGCGCTGCCGCACGAGCTCTCCGGCGGCATGCAGCAGCGGGTGGCGCTGTGCCGGGCACTGCTGCACCGGCCCCAGGTGCTGCTGATGGACGAGCCCTTCGGCGCACTGGACGCGCTCACCCGCGAGCAGCTCAACGTGGAGCTGCACCGGATCTGGCGGGAGACCGGCACCACGGTGCTGCTGGTCACCCACTCCATCGCCGAGTCCGCCTACCTGGCCAACCGGGTGGTCGTGCTCACCGCCCGGCCCGGCCGGATCGCCGAGACCATCCCGATCGAGCTGCCCGCCCAGCGCGACTACGCGGAGACCATGGCGCTGCCCGCTTTCGCCGCGGCCACCGCCCGGATCCGGCAGCTGCTCGGCGCGGCGGAGAAGGCGGACTGAGCCCCGGGCAGGCCAGGGCATGCCCCCGGCCTGGGGTGCGCAACTCGGTGTCGTGTCCGCTCGGCGGCAACTATGGTGGCCCGATGGCATCGGTCAAACAGTTCCAGGTCACCTTCGACTGCGCGGAACCTGAGCGCCTCGCCCAGTTCTGGTGCGAGGTGCTGGGGTACGTCGCACCGCCGCCGTCGCCGGAGGAGCAAAGCTCGGCCGTCTGCACCGATCCCACGGGTGCCGGCCCTCGGCTGTACTTCCAGCGGGTGCCCGAGGGCAAGGTGGTCAAGAACCGGGTGCACCTGTGCGTGCGGGCCGGCACCGGGCTGGCGGGCGAGGAGCGCCTGGCCGTGCTGGAGGCCGAGTGTGCCCGGCTGGTCGCGCTCGGCGCGGTGCGCCTGCGGTTGCTGCCCGCCGATGAGGAGAACGAGTCGTGCATCGTGATGCAGGACATCGAGGGCAACGAGTTCTGCGTGGACTGAGGCGTCGGCTCCGCTTCTCGGCGGTTGGCTTTTTTGTGTTTGAGCGGATTAATTTCGCTCAACACTGAAATAATCGTGACGACAAAGTCGTAGTTGTGTCGCAGCCGCCCGGCGCGACCGGCCAAGCTCGGGTCGCCGCCGCATACTGGCCGGGTGGTCGCGATTCTGCTCATCGAGGACGATCCGCTGGTGCGCCGTGGGCTGCAGCTCGCGCTGGACCGGCACGGCCACCAGGTGCGCACCGCCGAGGACGGCGAAACCGGGCTGCGCGAACTGGCCGCCGCCCCGCCGGACGTGGTGGTGCTCGACGTCATGCTGCCCGGGGTGGACGGCTTCGAGGTGTGCAGGCGGATCCGGCGCGCGGGCGCGGTGCCGGTGATCATGCTGACCGCGCGCGGCGACGACTTCGACGTGGTACGCGGGCTGGAAGCCGGGGCCGACGACTACGTGGTGAAACCGGCGCAGCCCACCGTGCTGGACGCCCGGATCCGGGCGGTGCTGCGGCGCAGCGGGATCACGCCGGACGGGGTGCTCACCCACGGCGAGCTGAGCATCGACCCGGCCGCGGCCACCGTGTCGCTGGCCGGGGAGCCGGTGGCGCTCACGCCGACGGAGTTCCGGCTGCTGCTGACCCTGGCCCGCGCGCCGGGCCGGGTGTTCAGCCGCCAGCAGCTGCTGGAACTGGTGTGGGAGCACGACTACCTCGGCGACTCGCGGCTGGTGGACAACTGCGTGCAGCGGCTGCGGGCCAAGATCGAGCGCGCGCCGCGCGAGCCCGAGCACGTGCTGACCGCGCGGGGCTTCGGCTACCGGTTCGGCGCGCGATGAGGGTGCGCTGGCCGTATGGGCTGCGCACCCGGCTGGTGCTGGCGTTTGTGCTGGTCACCGCGGTGGGTGCGGTGGCAGCGGCCTGGGCGGGCGCGGGTTCGGCGCGGTCGGCGCTGCTCAGCGAGGCGCGGCAGCGGCTGACCGGGGAGCTGACCGCGCGGATCGCCGCGGTGGCCAGGGAGCTGACCTTCCCGCCGGACGCGGCCGCACTGGACCGGCTGCGCGCGGCAGTCGGCGAGCAGACACTGGTGTCCTATGTGGACAGAAGTTCGGGCGGTGGCGCGGAGCGGGCGGCCGAGGCGCTGCGCGGCGCGGTGCGGGACCGGCAACGCCTGGTGTGGCAACGGATCGACGCGGACGGGCCGCGGCTGCTCATCGGCACCCCGGTGATGATCACCGCGGTGGACGGGCAGCGCAGGCCCTCGGGCATCGAGGTCTACGCGGTGCGCGACCTGGCGGTCACCCAGGCCCAGCTGGACGAGCTGACCATGGCCGCCGCGCGCACCAGCGCGATCGCCCTGCCGCTGGCGGTGCTGCTCGCGCTGCTGGCCGCGGGCGGGGTGCTGGGGCCGGTGCGCCGGGTCCGCGACACCGCGCGCACGCTGGCCGCTGGCGAGCTCGGCGCGCGACTTCCGGTGCGCGGCAAGGACGAGCTGGCCGAACTGTCCGTCACGGTCAACGAGATGGCCGAGGCGTTGCAGCGCACGGTGGCCGAGCTGCGGCGGCTGGAGGCCGACGCGCGCCGGTTCGTCGCCGACGTCTCGCACGAGCTGCGCACCCCGCTGAGCACCCTGGCCGCGGTGAGCGAGCTGCTCCAGGCGGGCAGCGGCAAGCTCGATGCGGTGCAGCGGGAGTCGGCGGAGCTGGCGGTGGCGGCCACCCAGCGGCTGGTGCGGCTGGTCGAGGAGCTGATGGAGGTCTCCCGGTTCGACGCCGGCATGGCGCGGCTGCGGATCGAGGAGGTCGAGGTGGCCGGGGCGATCCGGGACTGCCTGCGCGTGCGCGGCTGGCTGGACCAGGTGGCGACGGACCTGCCGGAGGTGGTGGCCAGGCTGGATCCGCGGCGGCTGGACGTGATCGTGGCCAACCTGGTCGGCAACGCGCTGCGGCACGGCGCGCCCCCGGTGACCGTGCGACTGCGCGCCACCGCCGAGCGGATCGAGATCGAGGTTGCCGACCGGGGTCCCGGCCTGCCGGAATCCGTGCTGCCCCAGGTGTTCGACCGGTTCTACAAGGCCGACCCGGCCCGCACCGGCGGCAGCGGGCTTGGCCTGTCCATCGCGCTGGCCAACGCCCGCCTGCACGGCGGCGACCTCACCGCGGGCAACGGTCCGGCCGGTGGCGCCCGCTTCGTGCTGGTGCTGCCGAGGGCGGAGTCATGAGGCGGCTCGCGCTGGCCGCGCTGCTGACGCTGACCACCGGCTGCGGCATCCCACCGTCCACTGTGGAGGACGGCGGCGAGGCGCCGACCGGGGTCTCCCCCACCGTGACGCTGTACTTCGTCGACAGCTTGGGCGAACTCCGCCGCACCGAACGCGACACCGACCGCCTGGGCTCCATCGGCGAGGCCATCGCGCTGCTGCTCACCGGCCCCGGCGACGAGCGCGGACTGCACTCCGAGATCGCCAGGACCGGCAACACCCTGGTCAGCGCCACCACCGAACCCGGCCTGATCACCCTGGTCCTGCCGCTGTCCCGCGCCGAGCTGACCGACCGCGGCGTCGACCAGATCGTCTGCACCGCCCTGGGTGTGCACGTGCAGGGCGGCGGATCGGCGACGACCAGGGTGCGGTTGCGGCTCACCCTGCCCGGCGCCGATCCGCTCGGCCCGCGCACCTGCCCGGCTTAGCAGCCCTTGAAGTGCTGGTCCGCGGACCAACCCGTGTTGGCCCAGGTTTCCGGGGAGACCTTGGTGACGCCGGAGAACCTGGCGGCCAGGGCCGCGAGCAGCCAGGCGGTGAAGCGGGCCGCGCCTGCCGGGCAGGTGTGGATGCCGTCGCTGCTGCGCTCGACCTTGCCCTCGCGCTCGCGCTGGTAGGACGCGCCCCAGACCTGGCCGCCGTCGAGGACCTCGGCCCGGCCACCGGCGGCGACCTCGCGCAGCACCGTGGCGGTGCGGGCCAGCTCGTCCATGTGCCCGGCGTAGAACTCATCCGGCTTGATCGGCGGCATGGTCACGAACAGCACCTTCGCCTGCCCGGCCGCTGTGACCAGCCGCTCGTACCCGGCGCGCTGCTCGGCGGCGCTGCCCCAGTCGTAGGTGGTCACCTGGTAGACGAGCACGTCCGGCCGGAACTCGGCGATCGTGCCGGGCAGTTCGGCCCAGGTCGCCTCGGCCAGCGGACCGACCACGCCGCCACCGCCCGCGGCGGCCACCGACTTCAGGGTCAGGCCGCTGGCCTTGGTCGCCGCCGCCAGTGGCAGCGCGAGTCCGACGGCGATCGAGTCGCCCATGAACAGCACCCTGGACGCCTTGGGGCCGTTGGCCGAAACCGCGCCACCACCGCCGAGCGCACCGGTGTCGATCACCGCCGCGGCGGGCCGGGGCACCGCGATCCAGGTCAGCGCGACCACCGCCATGCTGGCCGCGAAGGCCACCAGTCCGGTGTGGCCACGGGCCCAGGTCGCCCGGAACCGAACCGGGTCCTCCACGAACACCTTCGACAGCACCGCCAGTCCCAGGGAGACCGCGCAGACCAGCAGCGTCCACGCCCAGCCGTCCAGGCCGGTCTTCTCCTTGCCCAGCAACAGGAACACCGGCCAGTGCCACAGGTAGAGGCTGTAGGAGACGAGTCCCAGCCCGCGCAGTGGCCGCCAGGCCAGGCCGCGCGCCAGCACCGACCCCGGAGCCAGCACGATCAGCAGCGCCGCGGCCGCCGCGTGCGCGAACAGCCCGCCCTGGAACAGGATCGGCGAGCGCTCCCCGTCCACCAGCAGCCAGCTCACCGCCAGCCCGGCCAGCAGGGGCAGCGCCACCCACGAGGGCACCCGGCGCAGCAGCCACTGACGCACCGGCGGCACCGCCACCAGCGCGCCCAGCAGCAGCGAGAACGCCCTGGTATCGGTCCCGGTGTACACCCGGTCCGGTTCGGCCAGCAGCACCATGAGCCCCAGTGACAGCAGCGAACCCAGCCCGGCCGCCAGCGCCACCGCCCGTTCCCGGCGCAGCGCGAGCACCACCAGCGGCCACAGCAGGCAGAACTGCTCCTCCACCGCGATGCTCCACAGGTGCCCGAACACCCGCCCCGGCCCGAACCGGTCCCAGTACCCCGCTGACTCGGCCAGCAGGTGCCAGTTGGCCAGGTTGAGCTGCGTCCACGGCCCGTCCGCGAGCGCGCCGCGCAGCTGGTCGGGCGTGCCGACGGCCCAGGTGAGCAGGGTGACGCCGACCAGCAGCACCGCCAGCGCGGGCCACAGGCGGCGGATCCGGCGGCCCCAGAACCGGGGCAGGGACAGCTGGCGGTCGCGCAGCAGCAGGTCGGTGATGAGGTAGCCGGAGAGCACGAAGAACAGGTCCACGCCGAGGAACCCGCCGCTGAGGTGACCGGCGTGGAAGAGCAGGACCCCGGCGATGGCCAGGCCGCGCAGGCCGTCGAGCTCGGGGATATATGGGCGGGTGGCCGGTGCGCCGGGTCGGCCGTCCACTGTGGACGGTGCGGGAGGTGCGTTGGTCATGCCCCGAGCCAAGCCGTCGCGTTTCCCGCCCAGGTCCCGGCGGTGTCGCAGTCCTGTCGCGACCGTCACGACCCGAGGCCTGGGTCACGGGTTAGTCACTGTGCGTAACGCCCGGTCGCCGTCGCCCGACAGCCGGATGTCCCGCACCGACTTCGCTGAGGTGGCGATGAGTCTGAGCGTCTGGTTGTCCCTGATCTCCCCTGCCGTGGCGGTGCTGGTCGCCGCCTGGGGGTTCCGGCGGTCCACCCGCGCGGACCGGCTGCGCGCGTTCTTCGACCTGCACGAGCGCTACCTCTCCGCCGAGGTGCGCGCCGGGCGGCGGATCCTGCACCAGCTGGTGGCCGGGCGCTCGGCGGAGCAGCTCGCCGAGCTGGACCGGGCCACCCTGGACCGGGTCGGCTACACCCTCGCGGTGCTCAACTCGATCGCGATCGCCTGCGCGGGCGGCTACGTGGACCGGAAGCTGGTGCGGCGCAGCATGGGCCGTTCCTACACCAGCGCGGTGGCCGCGGCCCAGCCCTACCTGGACCGGGTGCAGGCCCAGCGCGGCTACCGGCCCTACCCCTTCGCCGAAGCCCTGGCCGCGGAGCTCAGGGAGGGCGCCCATGCCGGACCCCGGGACTGACCGCAGGCTCCGGTTGTGCGTGGTGCAGCTGGACGGGCTGCCGCACGCGCGCACCCCGGAAAGCCTGTGGCTGCCCGCCGAACCGTTGTACGAGGCCGGGAAGGGGCCGGGCGAGCTGTCCGCGGCGCAGCTGTTCAGCGGCGCGCACCCCACGGTCTACGACGGCATCCAGGAGCTGTCCACCACCGCGACCAGGGCCTGCCTGGTGGAGCTGATGGCCTTCCTGGACCGGCAGTCCGCCGACGTGGTGGTCTTCCCCGAGTACCTGGTGCCGCTGGGCTGCCTGGACACCCTGCGCGAGTTCTCCGCCGGGCGGGTCGTGGTGGCGGGTCTGGGTTTTGTGCGCAACACCGCCGAGGCCGCCGACCTGGTCGCGCTGGCCGGTGCGGGCTGGCGCGGCGAACATCTGGTGCACCGCAACGTCTCCGTGCTCATCCACGACGGCACCGTGCACCTGGTCACCAAGCTCTCCCTGGCCGACGGGGAGAACGCCACCGCGGGCCGGGGTGTGGAGGTGGTCGAGCTGACCCTGCGCGGGCGGCAGGTACGGCTGGCGGTCGCGGTGTGCAAGGACTACCTGCTGTGGGAGAGCAACGCGACCGTGCTGCGCGCCGACATCGTGTGCGTGCCGGCCAACTCCCCCACCGTGCTGCCGTTCCAGCCGGACGCGCCGCGCGACCACGTGCGGCTGCTGGCCAACGCGGCCTGCCACGGCGGCTCACAGATCATGGTGCCCGCGCTGGACGGACCGCTGGTGAACCAGCTGGGTGTGCAGCCGATCGGCAAGGGCTTCCAGGCGGTGGTGCTGGTGGAGTACGACCGGTACCCGCAGCGGCCCACCGCGCTGGACCGGCCGGAGAACAGCCTGGCGCTGCGCGCGCAGATCATCGGCGCGGCCGAGGAGGCGGAGCTGGCGGTGCTCGCCGAGCTGGCCGAGCTCGCCGCGACCACACCGGGCACAACCCTGCGGGCGCAGGTGGCCGAGCTGCGCGCCCGGCTGACCGGCGGCGGCCCGCTGGCCCAGGCCCTGGACGCCTACGACATCTACCTGGCTCAGGGCTTCGACCCGGACAAGGAGCTGCACGACCTGCTGTGCACGCACGTGGCGGTCACCGGCGGCGGCCAGTCCGCCATCCGCGGCAGCCAGGCCCGCTACATCGTGCGGATGCTGCGCGAGCTCGACGGCGAGGGCGGCCGGTTCGGCGCGGCCCGAGATGCCTACCAGCGGCTGTCCGAGCGGTTCTGCGGCCAGGAGCCAGCCGGGCTGGTCGTGCTGCCGGCGCCCCGGCAGGCGCCGCCGCCCGCGCCAGAGCGGACCAGCCTGCTCCGCTACACCCGCTGCACCGCGCGGGACGGCACCCGTTCGGAGAGCTGGGAGTTCCACGATCCCGCACTGGCGCGGGAGTTCCTGCTCAACCCGCCGCCCGAGATCGACCGAGGAGTCAGCGATGAGTGATCCGGCCGAGCAGGAGTCCCGGCTGGCCGCCAGGGTGCGGGAGCTGCGACAGTGCGCGGAAACCGATCCGCTCGAAGCACGGGCCGAGCTGGCCGTGGCGCTGCTGCGGCTGGGTGGGCACCAGGCCAGCACCGGGTCCCGGGTGGCCGCGCTGACCGCGGTGCGCGAGGCGGCCCGGCTGGCCCACTCGCTCTCGAAGTCCACTATGGACGATCCGGCGCACGCGGTGGCCTGGCTGTCGCTGCTGAGCAACTCGCTGCAGATCGAGTACGAGGTGACCCGCGAGCTGGCGGTGCTGGACCGGGCCATCGACACGCTGACCAGGGTGGTCGGCCTGCTCGACCCGCGGGACCGCGACCTCAGCGGGCAGCTGTCCAACCTGGGCAACGCGTTGCGGCAGCGGCACGAGCACACCTTCGACGAGCGGGACCTGCAGGCCGCGGTGCGCCGCCAGCGCCAGGCCCTGCGCGCGGCCCCCGACGACGACCGGGACCGCTCCGCGCTGCTGGCCAACCTGGGCGCCTCGCTGCGGCTGCACTACGAGCGCACCGGCGACCTGGACTCCCTGGACGAGGCGATCGCGGTGCTGCGCCAGGCAGGCGCGGCCACCTCGCCGGAGCACCCCGGCCGGTTGCGGCGGATGTCCAACCTGGGCGCGGCACTGCGCGCCCGGCACAGCAGGCTGGCCGACCCGGCGGACCTGACCGAGGCGGAGGAGATCCTGCGCCGGGCCGCCGAGGGCACCCGGCTGGACTCCGGCGACGCGCTGGCGGTGCTGTCCAACCTGGCCAACGTGTTGCAGGACCAGGCGGACGCGCTGCGGGACGACGGGAAGCTCACCGAGGCGGCCGAGGTGTTCCGCCGGGTGGCCCACCGGCGGTGCGTGCTGCTCGGCCCGGAACACCCGGACACCCTGGCCAGCCGCAACAACCTGGCCAACATCCTGGCCCAGCAAGGGAAACTCGCCGAGGCCGAGCACACTTACCTCCGGCTGCTCACCGACCTGCCCAGGGTGCTCGGCGCGGACCACCCCGACACCCTGGCCAGCCGCAACAACCTGGCCAACATCCTGGCCCAGCAGGGCAATTCGGCCGAGGCCGAGGCCGCCTACACCGAGCTGCTGGCCGACCAGGCCCGGGTGCTCGGCGCGGACCATCCGGACACTGTGGACAGTCGCAACAACCTGGCCGCGGTGCTGACCCAGCAGGGCAAGCTGGTCCAGGCGCGGGCGACCTACCAGGAGGTGCTGCACGCGCAGCTGCGGGTGCGCGGCGAGGACCACCCGGACACCCAGCGCACCAAGGCGCTGCTGTCCGGACTGGCCGACATGCTGAGCAGCCGGGTCAGCGTGGTGGTGCCGAGGGTGATGCTGGCGGTCCACCTGACCTCCACCGCGGACAGCGCGGGGCACGAGCGGATCACGTTGTGGCGCAGGATGTACGAGGCGCTGAAGAAGGCGGTGACCCGCAGCCACATCCCGTGGGCGGACTGCGCCACGGAGAGCTTCGGCGACGGGGTGCTGCTGTTGCTGCCGCCGCAGGTCTCCAGGGAGCAGCTGGTGGCGATGGTGCCGGACAACCTGTCCATCGAGCTGCGCGCGGTCAACGCGACCCTGCTGCCGGTGCAGCAGGTGCGGCTGCGGGTGGCCATGCACGCCGGTCCGGTGCGGGTGGACGGCCGGGGCGTGACCAGCCCCGCCGTGCTGCACGCCTTCGGCATGGCCGACACCCCGGCCCTGCACGAGACCCTGCGCACCGACCGCGCCGACCTGGCCCTGATCATCTCCGACACGCTCTACCAGAGCACCACCCGCACCCCCGGCGCGCTGTTCCGCCCGGCCAGGGTCCCGGTGGGCAACGCCGACCTGCTCGCCTGGATCCTGCACCGCCCACGGCAGCTGACCGCGGGCAGGCCAAGCAGCGGAGCAACGGTGTCCACTGTGGACCACTACGTGCTGGCGCTGGCCACCGACGCGCTGCTGGCGGTGCCGCTGTGCCGGTTCCCGTACAGCCGCCAGCGCCTGCTGGACTCCCTCGACCCGGCGATCAGCTCCTCGGTGCACCGCGACGCCCGCGCCAGGCAGGAGGTGCAGAACATCCTGCGCACCTGCCTGGCCCACGAGGACGGCCTGGCCCAGCTGCTGGCCGCGGTGCACAGGCTGGAGCACACCACGCTGCCGGTGCGGCACCTGACCAGCACGCTGGCCCGGCTGTTCACCGACCGGGGCGAGCCGGGGCCGCGCCCGGGCTGACGCCGGGCGCGGCCGGGGGTGTCACTGGCAGCGCAGGTGCGCCGGGTAGTACCTGCTGGAGCTGACCCGCATCGCGCCGACCACCGAACCGTCCTCGAGCAGCGCGTTCTGGGCATCCGCCCGGTACTGCCACGGCAGTTCGGAGACCAGCGCGCCGTCCTGCCACAGCCGGGCCTGACCGGCCCCGTTGCCCGCGGTCAGCACCCGGCCGGTGCCGTTGATCGCCCGCGGCTGCTCGCTGATCCGCTGCTGGACCGCGCCGTCCACACCCCAGACCACGGTGTCGCTGAGCCCGAGGTGCCCGGCCACCCGGCCCGCGTGCAGCTGCACGGCCAGCATGCTGACGGTCGGCTCCGGCGGGAGCAGCTCCTGGAAGCGGCCGTCGGGGTGGCGCAGCTGGATCGTGGCGCGGCCCCCGGTGTAGAGGGTGAAGGCGATCCGGCCCTCGTCGTCGAGATACGGGTCGGCGACCTCGCCGGGCACCGGCGGGGCGAGCACCTCGTGCGCCGCGCCGCCCGCGGGCCAGCGGACGAGCTGGCCCTTGACCGCGGCGACCACGTCACCGGCGGCGTTGACCGAGTGCGGCCGCGCGTAGTCCGCGCCCGGCGGCGTCTCCAGGCGCTGGAACTCCCCGTTGGCGTACCGGAACCCGTGCCGGACCTGCTCGCCGCTGGCCCGGTCCAGCAGCCCGGTCACCACCCCGGTGGAGCTGACCGCGGTCGGATGCCCGGTCAGCCCGAACGGGCGGCCCAGCACGGTGGCCCTGCCCTCGCGCCACAGGACCAGGTGGTCGCCGAAGCCACTGGCCGGGGTGAGCCGGCCGACGACGAGGTCCTGCCGGTTGGTGGCCTCCGCGGAGGCGTCCTGGTAGCCCGAGGGCAGCTCCAGGGCGGTCGCGGTCCAGGCGCACGGCGCGGGCGCGGCCCCCGCCGAGAGCGGTGTGAGCAAGGCGCTCGTGGTGAGCAGGGCAAGGCAGAGCGCGGTCACGCGCATGAATCCCCCAGTTGATCCAGCCGTTGTCGGTGGTCGGCGTTCCCGCCGGGACCACGCTGAGACCGTACTCGAGGCAGCCGACAGTGAGTCGTGCCGATGAGTTTTGCGCGGCTCCGTGGTCAGTACGGCTGGACAGGAAACACAGGGAGGCAATGATGAGCGTCGTGAGTGGTCCCAGGGTGCTGGTGGCGGGGGCGAGCATCGCGGGACCCGCGCTGGCCCACTGGCTGCGCAGGCGGGGGGCCGAGGTGACCGTGGTGGAGCGGGCTCCCGAGCTGCGTCCCGGCGGCCAGGCGGTGGACGCGCGCGGAGTCGCCAAGGAGGTCATCGCGCGCATGGGGCTGGACGCCGCGGTGCGCGCGGCGTGCACCGACACCGCGGGCGCGCACACCGTGGACGCGGACGGGTAGGTGCTGGAGACCTTCCGTGCCGAGGACGACGGTGGCGACGGGTTCATCGCGGACATCGAGATCCTGCGCGGGGACCTGTCCCGGGTGCTCTACGAGGACACCCGCGACGGCGTCGAGTACGTCTTCGGCGACCGGATCGCCGGGCTCGCCCAGGACGCGGACGGGGTCGACGTGGTCTTCGCGGGCGGCGACCGGCGGCGCTTCGACCTGGTGGTCGGGGCCGACGGGCCGCACTCGGGGCTGCGGGAGCTGGTCTTCGGGCCGCACGAGCGGTACCTCCGCCACCTCGGGCACGTGCTGGCGTTCTTCAGTGTGCCCAACGAGTTCGGGCTGGACCGCTGGCTGCTGGAGCACCAGGACCAGGAGTCCGGGCGCTCCGTCCTCCTGCGCCCCATCCAGGACGCCACCCGGGCGATGGCCATGTGCTACTTCGCCGCGCCCGGCTTCGGCGTCGACCACCGTGACGTCGCGGCCCAGAAAGCACTGCTGCGCGAGCGGATGGCGGGCCTGGGCTGGTTGACCCCGAACATCCTCGCGCACCTGGACGACACCCCGGACTTCTACCTCGACCAGGTCGCCCAGGTGGTGATGGACCGCTGGTCGAGTGGCCGGGTGGTGCTGCTCGGGGACGCGGCGTTCTGCTCCTCGCCGATGTCCGGGCAGGGCACCGGGCTGGCCCTGGTCGGCGCCTACCTGCTGGCCGGCGAGCTGGCCGCGGCCGGCTGGGACCCCGAGGCCGGGTTCGCCCGCTACGAGGCGCGGATGCGCTCGTTCGTCGAGGCCAACCAGGAGATCGGCCGGTTGAACGCGCGCAGCCGCGACCTCCCCGGGCCCGAGGCCGAGCCGCGCCCCGACTTCGCCGGCGAATGGTTCGCCGAGCTGGTCGGGCGCGCGATCAACGGCGTCGAGCTGCCGGACTACGCGGGTGTGCCGGACTCCGCGGCCAAGCCGTAGGTCAGGCCGCCCCGGTGAGCACCGGCGCGGGCACGGTGACCAGCTCGGTGTAGACCCCCTCGAAGGCCGCCAGGGTCGCGGTCAGCGCGTGCCGGGCGATCAGCCGCGTGCTGGCCGCGCCCATCCGCGCCCGCAGCTGCGGATCGGCGGCCAGCGTGCCCAGGTGCGCGGCGAGGGCGGCCGGATCGCCTGGCGGGTAGAGGAATCCGTTGTCGCCGGGGCGCACCAGGTGGGGCAGGGCCATCGCGTCGGCGGCCACCACCGGCAGTCCGGCGGACATGGCCTCCATGGTGGCCAGGCTCTGCAGCTCGGCGGTGCCGGGCATGCAGAAGACGTCGGCGCGCCGGTAGGCCCGCACCAGGTCGGCGTCGGAGACCACGCCGTGGAAGCGCACCCGGCCGGTCACGCCCAGCTCGGCGGCCAGCTTCTCCAGGCGGGCGCGGCAGGAGCCGTCGCCGACCAGCTCGGCGCGCAGGCCTGGCCCGCGGGCCAGGGCGTGCAGCAGCTCGGGCACGTTCTTCTCCGCGTCCAGGCGGCCCACGAACAGCACCGCGCAACCGTCCGAAGTGGACTTCGCCGGACGCGGGGCGGCGTAGTGGTCGATGTCGATGCCGCAGGAGATCGCGCGGGCCTGGCCGGGCAGGTGGTTGGCGTGCAACAGCTCCACCGCGCGCGGGGTGGGCGCGGTGACCACGGCGGCCTCCCGGTAGACCCGGACCAGGTCCCGCCAGGCGAGCCCGGCCAGGCCGCGGCGCAGCGCGGCGGGGATCTTGACGTAGCCGAACAGGTTCTCCGGCATGAAGTGGTTGGTGGCCACCGCCGGGATGTTCCTGGCGGTGGCCGCGCGCAGCACGGCGCGGCCGACCGGGAAGTGCGACTGCACGTGCACCAGGTCCGGGTCCAGCCCGGCCAGCAGGTCCGGCACCGTGCGGTTGGCCTGCCAGGGCAGGCTGATCCGGAAGTCCGGGTGGAACGGGGTGCGCCGCGCGGGCAGGTGGTGCAGGGTGATCCCGCCCGCGCGCACGGTGCCCGCCTTGCCATCGGGTGCTGGGCAGATCACGTGCACCTGGTGGCCGCGGGCGGCCAGGCCGTGCGCGAGGCGACCGGCGAAGTTGGCCGCGCCGTTGACATCGGGTGGGAAGGTGTCCGCGCCCAGCACGATCCGCAGTCCGGATCCGGTGTGCCCACGGCGTCGCGGCATCGCTGGCTCCTCGGTGAGTTCTCGTTGGTCCGGCACGGATCTGGCCAGCACCACCACGCCGCCCACGGCCAGCAGCGCGAGCGCGGCCTGCCCGAGGGCGGTGGCCGGTGTCAGGTAGGCGGCCTCGCCGTAGAACAGCAGGCCGGTGCTGACCGCGGTGAGCGGGTCCAGCACGGTGACCGCGCCGACCACCACCGCGGTCGGCCCCGCGGCGTAGGCCTGGTGCATCACCCAGCCGCCGAAGGCCAGCAGCAGCCCGGCTTCCGCGGCGATGAGCAGCCCGCCGAGCTGCGGCGCCGCGGTGAACAGCTGACCGGTGGCGGATTTGGTCAGCACCGAGCCGAGTCCGAACAGGACGGCGGCGGAGGCGGCCAGCGCCGCGCACCTGGCCTGGCCACCGGTCCGCAGGCCGAGCGCGGCCACGGCCACCGCGGCCAGCGCGGCCAGGTGCACCGCGCCCGGCACCGCCACCGAGGTGGCCACAGACGGCGAGACGGCGAGCGCGACGAAGCCGAACACCCCGGCGCACACCGCGAGCACGGCCAGCCGCACCGGCCGCGCGACCGGTCTGCGCCGGGCGCGGGCGGTGAGCAGCACGGTCAGCACCAGGCTGAGCACGCCGAGTGGTTGCACGATCACCATAGGGGCCAAGGACAGCGCGAGCACGTGCAGGCCGCTGCCGAGCACGGCGAAGCCGGTGCCGGTGAGCCAGCCGCGGGAGCGGATCGTGCTGCCCAGGCCGCGCAGGGTGAGCGCGCCGCCGTGGTCGTGCGCGCGTACCGCGGCGTGCTGGCGGGCGACCGCGGCGGCGAACAGGCAGGCCGCCAGCAGGGCCAGCGCGATGGCCAGCGGGATGGTGTTCACCGGGGCGCGCTCCGCATCAGCGGGGCGAGTGCGAGCAGCAGCAGCACGTGCGCCACCAGCGCGACCCGCTGCAACAGGCCCTGTGGCAGCACCGGGAACAGTTGGGCCAGGCCAAAACTGGCCGCGGTGAGCAGGCTGGCCACCGCCGCCCAGCGCACCCTGCTCAGCGCGAGCACCCGCCGCCCCGCGGTGCTGAGCACGTGCGCGATGCGCAGCGCGGCCACCGGCAGGCAGCTCATGAACACCGCGCCGCCGAAGCGGTGCAGCTCACCGGACACAGTGGACACCGTGCTGCTCACATTGCCCGGAAAGGCCGCCACCGACAGCAGCCCACCGGCCCATAGTCCAAACAGGACAGACGCTGGCCGGTCTTGCGCCAGCCGGCTCACGATCAAGCCGCCACCGATGAGGATGCACAGCACCGCGGCCAGGAACAGCGGCGCGGCGTGGAAGAGGTAGTCGCTGACCGGGTCCCACAGCGGGTCGACCTGGACGGTGTAGGCGAAGCCCAGGTAGCCGATCAGCAGTCCGGCCACGCCGAGCAGCACGAAGGCCACCGGGGGCGGCGCCGGTCGGGTGGTCGCCCTGCTGGTCGTGGTCACGTCCGCGAGCGTTCGCGACGATCATGAAAGGACGATGAGAGATCGCCCCGGGTTCGTTAAGAGTCGGCGACCGGCAGGGTGATGGACACCAGCGCGCCGCCCCGCTCGCCGCGTCCGGCCGCCACCTGGCCGCCGTGCAGGGTGGCGATCTGGTCCACGATGGCCAGGCCGAGGCCGGAGCCGGGCCGGGCGCGGGCCTCCTCGGCCCGGTAGAACCGCTGGAAGACGTGCGGCAGGTCGGCCTCCGGGATGCCCGGCCCCTCGTCCTGCACCGCGATCCGCACCCGGTCGCCGAGCCCGGTCATGGTCACCGTGACCAGCCCGCCGGGCGGGCTCCACTTGGCCGCGTTGTCCAGCAGGTTCAGCACCGCGCGTTGCAGCGCGCGCGGCCTGCCCAGGACGTTGGCGTGCAACAGCTCGGCCTGGAAGCGCAGGTTGGCCGCCCTCGGCCGGACCCGGTCCACCGCGGCCTCGACCACCTCGGCCAGGTCCAGCCGGTGCGGCGCCTCGGCGGAGCGGTCGGTCTTGGCCAGCTCGACCAGCTCGCCGACCAGCGTGGTCAGCTCCCCCGCCTGGGTCTCCAGGTCGGCGAGCAGCCGGTCCCGGTCCTCGGCGGGCAGCACCCTGGCCGGGTCGGTCTGCCGCCCGGCGTGCACCAGCAGCTCGATGTTGTTGCGCAGACTGGTCAGCGGGGTGCGCAGCTCGTGCCCGGCGTCCTCGACCAGGCGGCGCTGGGCGTCCCTGGAGACGGCTAGCGCGGTCAGCATCGCGTTGAACGCCTCGGCCAGCCGGGCGATCTCCCCCGACCCCTGCACCGAGATGGCCTGGTCCAGGTCCTGGGTGCGGGCCACCCGCTCGGCGCCCGCGGTGAGCGTCTCCACCGGCCGCAGCGCGGTGCGCGCCACCACCAGCCCGACCCCGGCGGCCACCGCGACCCCGGCCAGGCACACCAGGATGTGCCAGAAACCCAGGTCCCCCAAGGTTTCCTGGAGGCCCTGGATGTCCTTGGCGACCTGCACCGCGCCGCCGCCGGGCCGGGACACGGTGAGCATCCGGTAGTGCTCGCCGTCGAGCTCGCGGTCCTCGCTGAACTCCGGCGCGGCCCCGGTGGCGACCCTGACCGCGGCCGGGTTCAACGGCACCGTCCGCTCGCGGCCCTCGATCCGCGCGGAGCCGTCGGCGTCGAGGAACTGCACGAACATGTCCCCGCGCTCGGGCCGGAACCGCCGGTCGCCGTCCCGGTCGGGCCGGTCGGCGTCGTAGAGCCGCTCCAGGGCCTCCCCCGGCGAGGCGGCGTTGGCGGCGAGCTGGGCGTAGGAGCGCAGCTGCTGGTCGAAGTTGAGGTCCAGCTTGGCCTTCACCAGCAGCCAGGAGCCCAGCGACACCGCGGCCACCGCCACCGCCACCGCCCCGGCGACCAGCACGATCAGCCGCCCGCGCAGCGAGAGCTCCTGCCACCGCCAGGCGTCCAGGCGGGCCAGCAGCCGTTTCACAGCGGTTCCTCGCGCAGCACGTAGCCGACCCCGCGCACGGTGTGCAGCAGCCGGGGCTCGCCCCCGGCCTCCAGCTTGCGGCGCAGGTAGCCGACGTAGACGTCCAGCCCGTTGGAGGCCGCGCCGAAGTCGAAGCCCCAGACCTGCTCGAAGACCAGGGTCCTGGTGAGCACCAGCCTGGGGTGCCGCAGGAAGGTCTCCAGGATGGCGAACTCGGTGCGGGTCAGCCGCAGCTGCCGCCCGTTCCGGCTCACCTCCCTGGTCCCGGGGTCCAGCCGCAGGTCGGCGAAGACCAGGGCCTCCCCCGCGCTCGGCGGCGGGGCGTCCGGCCCCGCGCCCTGTCCGGCCCGCCGCAGCATGGCCCGCACCCTGGCCAGCAGCTCCTGCAACGCGAACGGCTTGACCAGGTAGTCGTCGGCGCCGGCGTCCAGCCCGGCCACCCGGTCGGCGACCTCGTCGCGGGCGGTGAGCATCAGGATCGGCACGAAGTCGCCCTCGGCGCGCAGCTCCCGGCAGGTGTCCAGTCCGTTGCGCACCGGCATCATCACGTCCAGGATCACGCCGTCGAACTTCTCCGCGCGGATCCGCGCCAGCGCCTCGGCCCCGTCGGCGGCCAGCGAGACGGTGTAGCCCTCGAAGCGCAGTGTCCGGGACAGCGAGTCCCGCACGGCCTCCTCGTCGTCCACGATCAGCAGGTGCACGCCCCGAGGGTAGCGGCGGAGCCCGGTCAGGCGGCCGGACGGAGCTGGTCCAGCGCCCGCCGGAACCCGCCCAGCCACTCGGCCAGCTCCGCGCCGGTGCCGCCGTCGAGCAGCAGGCGGACCACCGCGGAGCCGACCGCCACACCGTCGGCCTCGGCGCACACCGCCGCCGCGAGCTCCGGGGTGCCGATGCCAAAACCGGCCACCACCGGGAGGGTGGCGTGCCCGCGGATCCGGGCCACGGTCTCGGTGGCGGCCGCGGCCAGCTCGGCGCGGACGCCGGTGGTGCGCATGGCGGTCATCGCGTAGACGAAGCCACTGGCGGCGGCGCAGATCTCGGCCAGGCGGTCGTCCGGGCAGGCCGGGGCGGCGATCGGCACCACGCTGACCCCGGCCCGCCCGGCAGCCGCGCGGAAGGCTCCGCTCTCCTCCAGTGGCAGGTCGGAGACGATGACGCCGGTGATGCCGGCCGCGGCCAGCCGGGCGGGGAAGTCGGGCAGGCCCAGTGCGACGTTGGCGTAGGTCATCGCGACCAGCGGCACGCCTACGTCCACTGTGGACAGTTCGGCGAGCACGGTCTCCGGGGTGGCGCCCCGGGCCAGTGCCGCGGCGGCGGCCTCCTGCACCACCGGGCCGTCGACCATCGGGTCGGAGAACGGCAGGCCGATCTCGATGGCGTCGGCGCCCGCGGCGGCCAGCGCGCGCAGGTGGTCCAGCCAGTCCGGGGTCATGCCGCCCATGAGGTAGGGGAGCAGCAGCTTGCGTCCGCTGTGCAGGGTCAGCATGAGAGGTTCTCCCTGATCTGGTGGACGTCCTTGTCGCCGCGGCCGGAGAGGGTCAGCAGCACGGTGGAACCCGTTGGCAGCTCGGCGGTTCCGGCCGCGCGCTGGACCCAGGCCAGCGCGTGCGCGGACTCCAGCGCGGGCAGGATGCCCTCGGTGGCGGCCAGCGCGCGGACCGCGGCCAGCGCCTCGGCGTCGGTGACCGTGGGGTAGCGGGCCCGGCCCTGCGCGGCCAGGTGCATGTGCTCGGGGCCGACGCCCGGGTAGTCCAGCCCGGCGGAGATGGAGTGCGCCTCGGAGATCTGCACGCCGTCCTGGAGGAAGTGCGAGCGGAAACCGTGCAGGATGCCGGGCGTGCCGCCGCTGACCCCGGCCCCGCCCGCGGCCTCCACGCCGACCAGCTCGGCGGTGGTGTCGACGAACCCGGCGAAGGTGCCCGCGGCGTTGGAACCGCCGCCGACGCAGGCCACCACCACGTCCGGCAGACCACTCGGCAGCAGCTCGGCGGCCTGGGCGCGGGCCTCCTCGCCGATCACCCGCTGGAACTCGCGCACCAGGTAGGGGTACGGGTGCGGCCCGAGCACCGAGCCGAGGCAGTAGTGCGCGGTCTCGGTCTCGCTGACCCAGGCGCGCAGCGCGGCGTTGGTGGCCTCCTTCAGCGTGCCCGCGGTGCCGGGCACCCCGGCCGGGACCACCTCGGCGCCCAGCAGCTCCATCCGGAAGACGTTGAGCTCCTGCCGCCGCATGTCGGTGTGTCCCATGTGGACGGTGCAGTCCAGGCCGAGCAGCGCGGCCGCGGTGGCGGTGGCCACCCCGTGCGAACCGGCGCCGGTCTCCGCGATCAGCTTGGTGCGGCCCATCCGCTTGGCCAGCAGCGCCTGACCCAGCACGTTGTTGATCTTGTGTGAGCCGGTGTGCGCCAGGTCCTCGCGCTTGAGCAGCAGCCGGATGCCCAGCCGCCCGCCCAGCCGCACGCACTCGGTCAGCGGGGTCGGCCTGCCGACGTAGGTGGCCAGCAGGCGGTGGTACTCGGCGACGAAGGCCGGGTCGTGCCAGGCGTCCAGGAACGCCTCCTCCACCTCCCGGCAGGCCGGGACCAGGGCTTCCGGCAGGAACCGCCCACCGAAGTCGCCGAAGCGACCGGTGGCGTCGGGCTGCCCCATCAGCTTGTCAGTCGTCACAGTTATAGAACTCTAGCACTCTAGTGCGTGGATTACACTCCCCCCGTGACCGAGCGGACCACCGGCTATGACCACCGGGTGCCGAAGTACCTGGCCATCTACCGTGCGCTGGCCGCCGAGATCGCCGACGGCACGCACCAGCCGGGTGCCGCGCTGCCACCGCAGCGCCAGCTCGCCGACCGCTTCGCCGTCACCCTGATGACCGTCCGGCAGGCCCTCCGTGCGCTCCAGGACGACGGCCTGGTGGAGGCCCGGCCCGGCACCGGCACCTTCGTCCGCCAGCCGGGCTTCGCCTACCACCTGGCCGGGCTGCGCAGCCTGTCCGAGGAGCTGACCGCCCAGGGCCTGGAGCTGCGCACCACGGTGCTGGCCACCGAGCTGGTGACCGCGCCGGAGGAGGTGGCCGCGCGCCTGGGCCTGGCTCCTGGCCAGCGGGTGCTGGCCGTCGAGCGGCTGCGCAGCGCCAGCCCCGAGCCGGACGCGCCGGTGGTGCCGCTGCTGTTGCAGACCTCGTACCTGGCCGAACGGTGGAGCGGGCGACTGGAGGTGGACGAGCTGCGCGAACACTCCCTGTACCGGCTCCTCGGCCGGGCGGGGCGTCCCGTGGTCAGCGCGCAGGAACGGTTGCAGGCGGTCGCACTGACCGCGCGCGAGGCCGAACTGCTCGACCGACCGGCCGGCAGTCCGGCGTTGCTGAGCCGCCGACTCAGCCGGGACGCGGCGGGCGAACCCCTGGTCGACGACCGCGCGATCATGGTCGGCGACGGCACCGTGGTGGTGGCCGACCGCGCCGCCACCGACGTCAGTCTCACCTACCGCACCCAGAACTCACCTGGGTAACCCGGGCGAGCACCACTCGTTGGAGTGGCTCTGTCCCGTTCCACGCACACAGCGTCGACTCCTGCGGTATCGATGACCGGGTGAACACGCTGGGGGTCAGCGATACCACTCGTCTCATGGAACTGGCGGGGTCGACCGTGTTACTGGTCGGCGAACCGTCGTTACGCCGCACCATGGCGCCGCGCCTGACCGACCTGCGGGTCGCCTCGGTGCACCAGGCCGCCTCCGAGGCCGCCGCCCTGGAGTTCGCCGCGCTGGCCGGGCCGTGCGCGCTGGCCGTGGTCGAGCTTGCCGGGCCGGGCGCCGAGGGCGTCCGGCTGGTGCGCGAGCTGAAGTCCCGCGGCTGGCCGCAGGTGCTGGTGGTGGTCTCGGTCGAGGAACCGTGGGCGGTGGCCGCGGCTTTCCAGGCAGGCGCGCAGGGCTACCTGCTGCGCCCCGGCC
This sequence comes from Crossiella sp. NPDC003009, assembly GCF_053591555.1. Lineage (NCBI taxonomy): Bacteria > Bacillati > Actinomycetota > Actinomycetes > Pseudonocardiales > Pseudonocardiaceae > Crossiella > Crossiella sp. NPDC003009. The sequence goes on from NZ_JBSFUA010000020.1 coordinate 93,559, forward strand.
GCACGCCGCCGGTGCCGGACCCGGTGTGGGAGCTGTCCAACCGGGAGATCGACGTGCTGCGCCTGGTCGCCGACGGCCACTCCAACAAGGAGATCGCGGCCGAGCTGGGCCTGTCCGCGCGCACCGTGGACACCCACCTGTGGCGCATCGGCAGGCGGCTGGGCTCGGGTGACCGCGCGCTGCTGGTCACCCTGGCCCTGCGCGCCGGGATCATCACCTGAGCCGGTAACCGCGCCTCAGCCGACCGCGACCGGTTCGGCCACCGGGTCCGGGGTCCGGCGCAGGATGCGGCGGGCCAGCAGCCCGGTGGCCAGGACCAGCGCGCCGAGGGCCAGCAGGGTCCAGGCATCCGGCGCGGCGATGGACTGACCGCGCAGTGCCTGCCAGGTCACCAGCCCGGTGAGCCCCGCGTAGACCCCGGTGCCCAGCATCACCAGCCGGGTGCGGACGCCGGGATCGGCCAGCCGTGGCCTGCGGGCGGCGGCGCCGGCCAGCAGCAGGGCCAGCAGCGGCAGGGCCTGCATGGCGTGGATGCCGATGAAGTGCGGGATGCGCAGGTCGCCGCCGGTCAGGCTCCACCCGGTCAGCGGCATGCCCGGACCGCCGTCGGGCACGCCCACGCTGTGCGCGCCGAGCGCGTCCACCGGCAGGTTCTGCTGCAACGCGTGCAGCTGGTCGGGGGTCGGGCCGGTCATCAGGAAGGCCAGGCCGATGCCGACCGAGCCGAGCACGATGCCGCCGCGGATCGCCCAGGCCATCGGCCGGTCCGGCAGCCGGTCGCGCAGCAGCACGACGCCCTGGGCCATGTTCAGCACCCAGACCACGGTGATCATGGCCCCCATCAGCTGGAACAGCCCGGCGTCGAACGGGGTGGCCTGGTTGAAGTGGCTGGCCTGGCCGCGGAGGACCTGGAAGACGATGAGCACTACTTCCAGGGTGGTCAGCACCGCGATGGCGGTGGCGGTCCACCAGGTCCAGCGGCGGGGGATGCGTTGCAGGGACAGCATCCAGGCCCAGGTGGGCAGGTAGAGCAGCAGGGAGACCGAGAACTTGAGCGGTTTGGCCCAGATCGGCTGGCCGCCCAGCAGCCGGTCGTCGAAGACCAGACCGGCCAGCGAGGCCAGCGTGCTGACCGCCATCAGGGCGGTGGCCAGCATCAACGGTCGATGCCATTGGCGGGCTAAGGGCAGGGCGGTGCGGAACATTCAGACCTCCAGGCGAGAACTACTGTCTCTCTGACCGCGCGCTATCGATACACTAGCTATCGATAGCCGAAATATCAACCAGGAGGCTGCGTGCGCATCGGCGACCTCAGCAGGCATACCGGGATCCCGGTGCCGACGATCAAGTACTACCAACGCGAAGGGTTGCTGCCCTACGGCGAGCGGGCCGGGTACAACCAGGTGCACTACGCCGAGGAACACCTGCGGCGGCTGCGGCTGGTGCGCGCGCTGGTGGAGCTGGGCCGGCTGCCGATCGCCACCGCCAAGCAGGTGCTGACCGCGGTGGACGACCCGGAGAACGACCTGTTCAAGGCGCTGGGCCAGGTGCACTACGCGGTCACCGAACGGTCGGGCGAGGCCGAACCGGCGACCGGGCCGGTGGCGGAGCTGCTGGCGCGCCTGGGCTGGCAGGTCAGCGAGAACAACCCGTCCAGGGTCGCGCTGGCCGGGCTGCTGGGCACGCTGACCGAGCTGGGCCACACCGAGCTGCTGAGCAGCCTGACCGACTACGCCGAGCTGGCCGGCCGGCTGGCCGCGCTGGACGTGGGTTTCCTGGCGGACCGGGGCAGCCAGGACGAGGTGCTGGAGTCCGCGGTGGTGATCACCCTGCTGGGCGATGTGCTGGTGTCGCTGCTGCGGCGGATGGCGCAGGAGAGCCACTCGGCGCGGTTCCGGGAGTCCTGAGCCCGGCCCGGCGCAGCGCGGCCTCGGTGGGTGAGCCGGGTTCGGCGGTGTAGGCGTAGAGGGTCTGGTCCGGGTCGTCGGGCAGGGTCAGCGCGGTGAAGTGCAGGGTGAGCTCACCGAGCCCGGACAGCCGGTAGACCTTGTCGCCGTGGGTGTAGGCGAGCACGTCGTGCGCGGCCCACCAGCGCCGGAAGTCCGCGTCCAGCGACGACATCTCCTCGACCAGCTCGGTGAGCAGCTCGTCACCCGGCCAGCAACCGCCGTAGCGGCGCAGCGCGCCCACCGTGGCGCGCGCGGCGCTGGGCCAGTCGCCGATCCGCTCGCGGGCGGCGGGATCGGTGAACAGGTGCCGGACCAGGTTGCGCTCACCGGCCGGGCACTCGGCGAAGTCGGTGTAGAGCAGCGCGCCCAGCGGGTTGATGGCCAGCACGTCCAGCCGGTGGCCGAGGATCATCGCCGGTCCGGTCAGCGCGGTGAGCACCCGGTCCAGGGCCGGGTTGACCCGCTGCGCCGGTTGCGGGCGGCCGCTGCGGCAGCGGACCAGGTCGTAGAGCTGGGCGCGTTCGGTGCGGTCCAGCCGCAGCGCACGGGCCACCGCGTCCAGCACCTCGGTGGAGATGTTCGGGTTGCGGCCCTGTTCCAGGCGGACGTAGTAGTCCACGCTCATCCCGGCCAGCCAGGCGACCTCCTCCCGGCGCAGCCCCGGCACCCGGCGCGTGCCCAGGTGCGGGGGCAGTCCGGCCTCGGCCGGGCTGAGCCGGGCGCGGCGGGTGCGCAGGAACTCACGGAGCTCGGCGGACATACCGGGCAGTCTAGGTGGATCACCGCAGGTCGTCCCTGGGTCTGCCAGACCCGGGGACGAGCTCGCCCACGCGCGCGCCGGGCGCGCGGTGCTGTGCTGGGGCCATGTCCAAGCCACTCATCGTGATCACCGGCGCCAGCTCCGGCATCGGCGCGGCCACCGCCCGCCTGCTCTCCGCGCAGGGCCACCCGCTGCTGCTGCTCGCCCGCCGCCTCGACCGCCTCACCGCGCTGGGCCTGCCGGACACGCTGTGCCGCCAGGCCGATGTCACCGACCCGGCCGCGGTCGCCGAGGCCGTCCGGGAGGCGGAGGCGCTGCACGGCCCGGTGGACGCGATCGTCAACAACGCCGGGGTGATGCTGCTCGGCACACTGGCCGACCAGCCGGCGGCCGAGTGGGAGCGGATGTTCGAGGTCAACGTCAAGGGCCTGCTCGGCGCGATCCGCGCGGTGCTGCCCGGGATGATCGAGCGCGGCCGCGGCACCATCGTCAACCTCGGCTCGGTGGCGGGCCGCAAGACCTTCCCCGACCACACCGCCTACGTGGGCACCAAGTTCGCGGTGCACGCGATGTCGGAGAACCTGCGTGAGGAGCTCGCCCCGCACGGGGTGCGGGTGGTCACCATCGCGCCGGGCGCGGTGGACACCGAGCTGCTCTCGCACACCAGCAGCGAGTCGATCAAGGCGGGCTACCGGGAGTTCACCAAGGCCAGCGGCATGCTCGCCGCGGAGTCGGTGGCCGAGGCGATTCTCTATGCCTACCGGCAACCCCAGGGCGTCACCATCCGCGAGATCGTGCTGGCCGCCACCGGCCAGCAGCCCTAGTCGCGGGGCAGCAGCAGCCAGGCCAGCAGCGCGCCCAGTGCCGCGGCGAGCCCGGCCACCGTGCAGGCCAGCGCCGGCGAGACCGCGGTGAGGACACCGCCGAGGGCCGAGCCGACCGGGTGGCCGATGAGGTTGAGGCTGATCGAGACCGCCAGCACCCGGCCCAGCCAGGCCGGGTCGCTGCGGCGCTGGCGCAGGGTGAGCAGGCCGACGTTGACCGGGCCCGCGGCGAAGCCGAGCAGCAGCAGGCCGGTGACCAGGCCGGGGGTGCCGCCGTAGGCCATCAGCGGGGCGGCGGCCAGCGCGGAGGCCAGGATGCCGGCGGCGATGGCCAGGCGTTCCCGGCCCGCGGTGAGGCGGTGGCCGGTGAGCAGCGCGCCCAGGATGCCGGTGACTCCGGCCAGGCCCCAGAGCAGGCCCGCGGTGTCCGGGGCGAGCACCGGCACCGCGACGGTGAGCACGCCCCAGGCGAGCTGGTAGGGCGCGTAGCAGAGGATGAGGTTGCGCAGCAACGGGTTGGTCAGCACGTAGCGGACCCCGGCCCAGGCCGAGGCGAGCAGCCCGGTGGCGGTGGCGACCGGTTCGGCCCGGCCCGCGTCGGCCGGCAGGGTGAGCAGCAGCAGGAAGGCCGCGGCGTACAGCCCGGCGATCACGGTCAGGGTGAGCTGGCCGCCTGCCACCGCGAACAGGCCGCCGGCCAGCACCGGGCCAGTGACCTCGACCAGGTTGTAGGCGCCGGAGTCCAGCGCGTTCGCCCGTTCCAGCGCGGTGTCCGGGACCAGGCGGGGCATCAGGGTGCGGATCCCGGCCAGGCCCAGCGGGGAGGTCAGCGAGAACAGCAGGGCCAGCAGCACCAGCGGCAGCGCGTCCTGCGGGCCGGTGGCCACCGCGGCGATCGCGCCGATCAGCAGCGCGCTGGCCAGCTGGTCGGCGCCGATGGCCCGCACCGAGCCGAAGCGGTCCAGCACCGCCCCGGCCAGCGGGCTGAGCAGCACCCCGGGCGCCCAGGCCGCGAACAGCACAAACCCGGCCAGCACCGGCGAACTTGACACTGCCAAGATGTGCAGGACCAGCGCCAGCGAGAGCATCTCCCCCGCCAGCCTGGACAGCAGCGCGGAGGCCAGCAGCCGCCCGATGTGCGGCAGCGCGAGCACCTGGCGGTAGCCGGACATGCCGATCATGCTGCCGGAAATCCGGTGGACGCCCGAAGGGTTTTCCCGGTGTGATCACGTCGTGCACAGCGAACCCGTGGCCATCGACGCCGCACTGGTGCGCGGGCTCATCGCCGCGCAGTTTCCGCGCTGGGCCGGTCTGCCGGTCACCCCGGTGCCCGCGCCCGGTGTGGACAACGCGACCCTGCGGCTGGGCGCGGACATGCTGGTGCGGCTGCCCCGCTTCGCCCGCTGGGTGGGCCAGGTGCACCGCGAACAGCGCTGGCTGCCGGTGCTCGCCCCGCACCTGCCGCTGCCCGTGCCGCAACCCCTCGCCCAGGGCGAACCGACCGCGGACTACCCGTTCCCGTGGTCGGTCTACCGCTGGCTGGACGGCGAGACCCTGTCGCCCACCGCGCTGGACCTGCACCAGGCCGCCCGCGACCTGGCCGGTTTTCTCCTTGCCCTGCAACGGATCGACGCCACCGACGGGCCGCCGCCGGAGTGGAGCAACGGCTTCCGCGGCTGCGCGGTGGCCGATCCGCGCGACTCCCCCATCACCGCCGAGCGCCTGCGCGCCAGGATCGAGGCCCTGCGCGGGCTCGCCGACACCGCCGCGCTCACCCGGATCTGGCAGGCCGGACTGGACGCCCCGGTGTGGGACCGGCCGCCGGTGTGGGTGCACGGCGACCCGGACCCGCGCAACCTGCTCGCCCGGGACGGCAGGCTGTCCGCAGTGATCGACTTCGGCACGCTGGCCGTCGGCGACCCCGCGGTGGACCTGATCCCGGCCTGGTCCTTCCTGGACGCGGACTCCCGCCGCACCTTCCGCGCCGCGCTGGGCGTGGACGAGGCGACCTGGGCCCGCGGCCGCGTCTGGGGCCTGTCCGCCGTGCTGCCGGACCCGGACGAGCTGGCTCCCGGCCACCCGGACGCCGCGGCGAACCGTCGGCGGCTGGACGAGCTGATCGCCGGTTAGGCCGGTTCCAGCAGCACGTCGTCCAGCTGCACCCAGGTGTCCTTGCCGTCCAGGGCCCACGCGCCGCCGAAGACCTCGATCTCGCTGCTGTCGGCGGTGAACTCCACGGTCAGCCTGGTGTACTCGCCGAGGTGGCCGAACTTGCGCTCGGCCAGCACGCCCGCGGCCCGCCGGACCCCGAAGTAGCCGTCGGTGTTGGTCGCCGAGGTGCGCACCCAGCCGGAGAGCCGGTACCGCTGTCCCGGCCGCACCGCCAGCTGCTGGCTGACCGCGTGCCAGCCGCTGCTCTCCCGCACCCACGCGTTGTTCGCCCCGGTGTGCGCCAGGCCCTTGCCGTAGTCCACGCCGCCCTTGCCGGTGACCGCCCACGGACCGGTGCCCGCGTTCACCGGACGGTCCTCGAAACCGCCGTCGGACAACAGGTTCGGCTCCGGCAGCGACTGGTCAAGGCGCAGCCGCATCAGCTTCACGTGGTAGGGGTTCCACTGCGACATGGCGAAGTAGATCTCGTTGCTGTGCGCGCTGTCCGGGTGCAGGTACGCGCCGTAGAGCGCCGGGAAGTCGGTGCCGCGCACCACCACCCGGCCGCCGGTCCACGGGCCGGTCGGGGCCGGCGCGGTGCGCAGCACGATCGCCGCCCTGCTCTCGTCCAGGGTGAGCGCGACCCAGCGCCGCAGCACCGTGTTGTACTGCACCGACAACTCGCCGACCTGGCCGCCGAAGACCGGCACCGCGCCGTCGGCCCCACGCTGCCAGCCGGTGGCCGTCCAGTACTCGTAGGCGTCCAGCTCCAGGATCCGCTGCTCCGGCACCCTGGCCAGGTGCGCCGCGCCGAAGCGGCCCTGCGGGGTGCCGAAGAGGTAGACGTAGCCGCCGTCCTTGACGAAGGCGCCGAGCTGGAAGCGGGCCGCGCCACCGGAGTTGGGCCAGCGCAGCGCCGGGTCCTTGACCCAGGTGCGGCCGCCGTCGTCGGAGTAGGCCAGCCCGGCGTAGTTCGTGGTCCACGGGTTCCAGCCGCGGATGGACATGTAGTGCACGACATCGCGGTTGCCCACGCTGACCCCGGCGGTCGGGATCACGGTGACCTCGGCGACCGACGGGTCGCGGTGCAGCAGCTCGGCGGCGTGCCCCGGCCGGTCGGTGACCATCGAGTCGATGCGCAGGCCGTCGGCCAGGTTGGTGTCGGTGGCGTGGGCCAGCACGTTGAACCGCCAGTCCGCGGTCTCCGGCCCGGCCCCGTTGCCGCCCCACCCCGCGCCGTAGGTGTCGCCGAACATGATCGCGGTGCGGCCCCGGCCATCCCGCCACATGATGCCCAGATCGGTGGCGTGCACGGCGAAGCGGTCCCGGGTCTGGTTCACATCACCAGCGCCCTGACCAGCCAGCAGCGCGACCGGCTCGGCCCGCGTCAGCGCCGGTGCCGCCGCTGCCGGAACGATGCCGGACAGGGCGAGCACAACTCCGGACAGCAGTGCCGCGCCGAGGCGGCGGTTCATCCCCATGGGCCACATCCTCGGCGTGCCAAGGCTTGTCCGGCAAGGGCCCGACGTCGGGCGCTGCGTGCCGGGCTCATCCCCCTGCTGAGCCGCGCTCAGCCGCCGACGTGGATGACCGGCCGCCGCCCGGCGTCCTCCTCAGCGGTGCGCAGGATCTCGCGCACCACCGGCGGGGTGTCGCCGCGCCCCAGGATCAGGTAGCGGAACAGGTGGAGCAGCGGGCTGCCCTCGCTCCACTCGAAGTGGCAGTGCGGCCGCACGCCGGTGGCATCGCGCAGCGCGAGCAGGATCGCGGCGATCGCGTTCGGCGCGGCCGGGCTGTCCACCCGCAGCACCCGGTGGCCGTCGATGTCCACCCCGCGCACCCGCAGCACGTCGCTGAAGTCCGAGGGGTCCACCACGTCGATCTCCAGGAAGACCACGTCGGCGGCGCCGGGCAGCGGGTTGAGGCCGCGCTGTTCGAGCTCCTTGGCCGAGTACTCGGCGTCGTCGCCGCCCTGGCGCCGGTTGGCGATGATGTTGAGCTGCCCGTCGTGGGCGACCGAGTCGGCGACGAACTCCCTGGCCCGCTCGTCGAACTCGATGTGCTCCACCCGCAGCTCGGTGGTCCGCGACACCCGGGAGACCAGCGAGACCACGATGATCCCGGCGATGAACAGGCCGGAGATGGCGATGCCGTCCGGCTTGTCGATCACGTTCTCCGCCAAGGCGTAGAGCAGCACCAGGGTGAGCACGGTGAACCCGGCCGCGGCCCGCCGCTGCCTGCGCCGCCAGGCCGAGATGGCCACCGCGACCGCGCCGGAGACCATCATGGCCAGGATCCCGGTGGCGTAAGCGCCCGCCTGCTTGTTGACATCGGCGTTGAACGCGATGGTGATCACGATGCTGATCGCGGTGTAGACCAGCACCACCGGCCGCACCGCGCGGCCCCACTCCGGCGCCATGCCGTAGGCGGGCAGGTAGCGCGGCACGATGTTGATCAGGCCGGCCATCGCCGAGGCCCCGGCGAACCACAGGATCAGGATGCTGCTGATGTCGTAGGCGGTGCCGAAGAGCTCCCCCAGCTCCTGGTGCGCCAGGTAGGCCATGGCGCGGCCGTTGGCCGGGCCGCCGGGCTTGAACGCCTCGTGCGGGATGAGCACGGTGGTGATCAGGCTGGTGGCCACCAGGTACACCGACATGATCAGCGCGGCGGCGGTGAGCAGCTTGCGGGTGTTGCGGATCCGGTCGGCCAGCCGCGCCCGCTCGTCCTTGCCGTCCGCGGCCACCAGCGGCATCATGCTGACCCCGGTCTCGAACCCGGACAGCCCCAGCACCAGCGAGGGGAAGGCGATCAGCGCCGGGCCGATGATCCCGCCGAAGCCGCCGGCGCCGGAGGTCAGCGCGTCGAACCAGCGGTCCAGCACCTCGGGATGGGTGAACACGTCGTACAGGCCTGCTGCGCAGACGATCGCGTTGAGCAGCAGGAACACCCCGACCAGCGGGATGGCCACGCCGACGGCCTCGCTGAAGCCGAGCAGGAAGACGAAGCCGAGGATCAGCAGCAGTCCGATGGTGATCGGCACCGCCAGGCCGTGCAGGGCCTCGCTGAGGTAGGGGTTCTCCAGCACGTGCACGGTGGCATCGGCCGAGGACAGCGTGATGGTGACGATCCAGGAGGTCACCACAAAACCGAGCAGCACCAGCACGAAGATCTTGCCGCGCCAGAACGGCAGCAGGTTCTCCAGCATGGCCACCGAGCCCTGTCCGTGCGGGCTCTCCTTGGCCACCCGCCGGTACATCGGCAGCATGCCGAGCAGGGTGAGCGCGACGATCACCAGTGTGGCCAGCGGGGACAGCCAGCCCGCGGAGAGCACCGCGATGCCGGGCAGGTAGGACAGTGTGGAGAAGTAGTCCACGCCGGTCAGGCACATGACCTTCCACCAGGACTGTGGCTTGGCGTGCGCGGCGTCGGACTCCGGGCCCACCGGCGCGACCCGGTTGGCCAGCAGCCAGCCGCTGACCTTGCCGCGGGGGTGCCGTGGCCGCACCGGGCTGTCCATCCGGGCCGGGACCGTGACCCGCTCGGCGCCGCTCATCCGCTCGTCTCCTCCACGTCCGCGCACCGGTGTGCGCGCCGTGACCTTGCCAGCAAAGCCGCAGGTCCGCGCCACCGGGCCGACCCTTGGGCGGTTTGTCGGGCGATGTCCGAATGCCGATACCGACCCTTCGTACATAGTTCACCCGAACGTGTTCCCGCCGTGTGATTCTCAGCAGGTGGCGGCGTCACCCTGCGGCGCCGCTCCTGGGGAGAGGACACGATCGTGCGACCCTGGCATCCGCTTGCCCTGCTGGCCGCCACCGTCGCGGTGGCCGCCGGACTCATCGCGCACCCGCCCGCCGCCACCGGCGCGGTCCCGATCAGCGTGGCCCAGGCCATCGGCACGCAGCAGGGCACGGTCGTCACCGTGCGCGGCTACGTGGTCGGCCAGCCCACCGCGAGCAACACCGTGGTGCGGGCGAACTTCCCCAGCGACCACGCACTGGCCCTGGCCGACAGCGCGAGCCAGACCGGCACCGGCCAGATGCTCTACGTGCAGCTCACCTCCGCGTTCCGGGCCGCGTGGGGCCTGAAGCGCAACCCCGGCCTGCTGGGCAGGCAGATCGAGGTGACCGGTCCGCTGGGCGCCTACTTCGCCCACCCCGGACTGACCTCGCCGACCGGGTTCGCCTTCGCGGGCGCGCAGCCGACCAGCACCAGCGGTGGCGGCGGTGCCGACGACTACTACAAGACCGCGACCGGCCACACCGGCCCCGCGCTCAAGACCGCCCTGCACACGATCATCAAGACCCAGCAGAAGCTCGGCTACGACCAGGTGTGGGACGCGCTCAAGGCCACCGACGAGGACCCGGCCAACGCCGCCAACGTGGTCCTGCTGTACTCCGGGCGCTCGCAGAGCAAGAGCGGCAACGGCGGCGGGGCGGACAACTGGAACCGTGAGCACGTCTGGGCCAAGTCGCACGGGGACTTCGGCACCGCCACCGGTCCCGGCACCGACCTGCACCACCTGCGTCCCGAGGACGTCTCGGTCAACGCCGACCGCGGCAACAAGGACTTCGACCAGGGCGGCTCCCCCGCCGCCGAGGCGCCGGGCAACCTCACCGACGCCGACTCCTGGGAGCCCAGGGACGCGGTCAAGGGCGATGTGGCGCGGATGCTGTTCTACATGGCGGTCCGCTACCAGGGCGGCGACGGCTTCGCCGACCTGGAGCTCAACGACAGCGTGAACAACGGCAGCAAGCCGTACCAGGGCCGGTTGTCGGTGCTGCGGAACTGGCACGCCCAGGACCCGCCGGATGCCTTCGAGCGGCGGCGCAACCAGGTGATCTACGAGACCTACCAGCGCAACCGCAACCCGTTCATCGACCACCCGGAGTGGGTTTCCGCGATCTGGGGCTGACTGTCGGGGACGGCTGTTAGTTTTCCGCCGTGTTCAACAAGATGCTCGGCGCCTTCGGCCGGGGCGGCGGCCCGGCCGTGACCACCGTGCCGCAGACCCAGCACGTCGAGCCCGGCCAGGTGCTCGGCGGCGCGGTGCACCTGCGCGGCGGCCGCGCCGACGTCCAGCTCACCCAGGTCGCGCTGGTGCTCACCACCCAGGTCGCGATGCCGGGCCAGGTGGTCACCGGCGAGTTCCACCGGATGGCGCTGGGCCAGGCGGTCCACCTGCCCGCCTTCGGGCAGCTGACCCTGCCGTTCGTGCTGTCCCTGCCCGCGGAGACCCCGGTCACCGCGGTCGGCCCCGCGGTGCTGCCGGGCGTGCTGGTCGAACTGCGCGCCGAGGCGCACACCACCGGCGCGCCCGCCCAGGCCGATCCGGTGCCGCTGCTGGTGCAGCCGCTGGACGCGCAGGACCGGGTGCTGGACGCGGTGGGCGAGCTGGGCCTGAGCTTCCGCGACACCCAGGTGGTGGCAGGCCGGTTGCCGGGGGCGGTGCAGGAGCTGGACTTCATCCAGCGGATGTTCTTCCTGCCGCCGGAGAAGTACTACGAGCGGCTGCGCGAGATCGAGCTGACCTTCGTCGCCGGGTCCAGGGACCTGGTGGTGTCGCTGATCGCGGACCGGGAGCCGGAGCTGGCGCGGCGGCACACGATGAGCAGGCAGGAAGCGCTGACCGCGGACTGGCCGGCGCTGCTCGGCCAGTGGCTGGAGCAGGCCGCGGCCAGGGACCGGGACGCGCTCATGGACGGCCTGCCACCGACCCCGGGCGGCGGACCGGGCTTGCTGGACTAGCGAGCGCGCTCGACCAACGGCCCGGACCCGCATGGCAGCCGATCCGGACCCGCATGGCAGCGGCTTGGCTCCGCACGGCAGCGGCCCGGCTCCGCACGGCTAGCGGGCTCGCCTGCTCACCAGGGCGACCCGCCGCGCTGACCCGGCACGGTCGCGGTCACCGGGAAGGCGGTCAGGCCGCGCAGTTCGCGGATCGGTCGCCAGCGCGCCTGCCCGGACGGGCGCAGCAGCGGCATCCGCCTGGCCAGCTCACGGAACAGGATCTCGCCTTCGAGGCGGGCCAGTCCCGCGCCGATGCAGTAGTGGATGCCGCTGCCGAAGGCCAGGTGCTCGGGCCCGCCGGTGCGGGTGAGGTCGAACCGCCCCGGTTCGGCGAACACGGCCGGGTCTCGGTTGCCCGCGGCCAGCAGCAGCATGACGCCCTGTCCCGCCTGGATCCGCTGCCCGCCCAGTTCCACGCCGGTGTGCGCCACTCGCACGGTGAACTGCACCGACGGCTCGAACCGCAGCGTCTCCTCCACCGCCGCCCTGGCCAGCTCCGGCCGCTCGCGCAGCTGGGTCCACTGCCCGGGGTTGGCCAGCATCGCGTGCACCCCGTTGCCGACCAGGTTGGCGGTGGTGTCGAACCCGGCGGCCAGCAGCAGCACCGCCACCTCGTGCAGGTCCCGCGCGGTCAGCTCCGAGTCCTCCGCCGCGGCCGCCATCGCACTGAGGATGTCGTCCTGGGGTTCGCGCCCGCGCTCGCGCAGCAGCCGGTCGAACAGGTCGAGCAGGTGGTTGGTGGCCACCCGCAGGTCCTTGGCCTGCCGGATGCTCGGCGCGCCGGTCACACCTTGGTTGATCATGTCGCTATAGGCGGCGAAGTCGGCCCGTTCGGACTCCGGCACCCCCATCAGATCGCTGATCACCGCGATGGACAGCGGCTGGGCCACCTCGTTGACCAGGTCGAAGCGCTCCCGCCCGGCCATCCGGTCCAGCAGCTCGCCGACCACCCGCTCGATCCGCCCGGTGTAGCCGCGCACCCGCCGCGGGGTGAAGGCCGGGGCGGCCAGCCTGCGCAGCCGGGTGTGGTCCGGCGGGTCCATACCCACGAAGCTCCACGCGAAGTCCCCGCTGACCAGCCGCTGCGCGCCCCGCAGGGTGGAATGGCCGTCGGCGGAACGCATCCCGAACCGCCGGTCCCGCAACACCTGGTCGCAGAGGTCGAAGGAAGTGGCCGCCCACATCCCGCTCGGCCCCCGGTAGAGCGGTCCCCGCGCGCGGATGCGTTCGTAGAGCGGATACGGGTCGAGCTGCCACCGGGGCTGCTCCAGCCGCATCACCAGATCCCCCAGCCCGTCGAAGAGCCGGACCATCGCCCGCTCGGCCGGAATCTGCGCCGCCAGCCGCAACAACGTGCCGGTGCCCAGCTGCTCCATGAACGCCCCTCCCGATGGTGACTACGGTGAGTCACAGTAGGGCGGCGGCACGATCGTCCACATCGGACCGAACGGCACGCCACGCCCGCGGGTGACACGAGTGTCAGCTCCTGGGTGAACCGCGGCGCACCAGCCGCCAGTCGCCGTCGCCCGGCTCGACGGTCCGCTTGGCCCGGGTGTCGCCGGCGAAGGCGACGCGGTTTGGGGACCCCGGGTGTGGGTGGGGTGGGCGTTGGCGATATGGGTAGGGCATGACAAACACCCATCCGGTGGATGAGCGGCTCGGCGCCGGCCGGCTGGCGGTGCTGGGGTTGCAGCACGTGCTGGTGTTGTACGCGGGGGCGGTGGCGGCGCCGGTGGTGCTGGCGGCCGGGCTGGGGCTGTCCACGGCGGATCTGGTGTACCTGGTGGCCACTGACCTGCTGTTGTGCGGGCTGGGCACGCTGTTGCAGTCGCTGGGGGTGTGGAAGGTCGGCGTGCGGATGCCCATGGTGCTGGGCGCCGCGTTCACCAGTGTGGCGCCGATGCTGGTGATCGCCCAGGGCCACGACATCCGCACCATGTACGGGTCGCTGCTGGTCTCCGGGGTGTTCATGGTGCTGGCGGCGCCGTTGTTCGCCCGGCTGCTGCGGTTCTTCCCTCCGGTGGTGATGGGCACCGCGATCACGCTGATCGGCATCCAGCTGGTGCCGGTGGCCGCCGGGATGGTGGCCGGGCACAGTCCGGCCGCGCCCGGGTTCGGCAGTCCCGGCGCGATTGGGCTGGCGCTGCTGGTGGTGCTGGTCATCGTCGCGGTGCACCGGTTCCTGCCACGGTTGCGGCAGCTGGCGTTCCTGGTCGGCCTGCTCGCCGGGACCGTGGTGGCGATCGCACTGGGGCAGGTGAACCTGGGTGCGGTGGTCCAGGGACCGGTGCTCGGTTTCCCGGAGCCGTTCCACTTCGGCCTGCCCAGCTTCGACCTGGCCGCCACCCTGTCGCTGATCATCATCCAGATCGTGATCATGGTGGAGTGCGCGGGACAGGTGCAGGCGATCGGCACCGCGGTGGGCAAGCCGGTCGGCCCCTCCGACGTGGCGGCCAGCCTGCGCGCCGACGGGCTGATCACCATGCTGGCCAGCGTGTTCCAGTCCTTCATGTACGTGACCTACGCGCAGAACATCGGCATGGTCAGCGTGACCAAGGTGCGCAGCCGCTACGTCACCGCGGTGGCCGGCGCGATCGCGCTGGTGCTCAGCTTCTTCCCGTTCATGGGCCGGATCGTGGCCGTGGTGCCGCAGCCGGTGCTGGGCGGCGCGGCACTGGTCATGGTGGCCACCGTGGCCATGGTCGGCATCCGCATCCTGTCCACTGTGGACCTCCAGGACAGCCGCAACCTGGTGATCGTGGCGGTCTCGCTGGGCATCGGCCTGCTGCCGACCGTGCAGCCCGCCTTCTACACCCAGTTCCCGCCCTCGGCGCAGCTGTTCCTGACCAGCAGCGTGGCCACCGGCACGGTGGTCGCCTTCCTGCTGAACCTGTTGCTGCGCCCCACTTCTCAAGCTAAGGACTGAGCCACCGACTCCAGCGCGGCCAGCGACTCCTGCATGCCCAGCTCCATGCCGGAGGCCAGGATCTCATCCCGCAGCGCCTGGTCCGGGTGGTCCACCAGCACCCGCAGGTGGGTGCGGTCGCCCTGCGCGGTGAAGGTGTAGGTGCACACCACCGGCTGCTCGGGCTCGGGCACACCGGGCTGCTCGTAGACCTCGGTGCACACCACCCGCTCCTCGGGCACGATCTCCCGGTACTCGCCGTGGAAGGCCACCTCGAACCCGCCGTTGGCCACCATCACGTAGCGCCAGGTACCGCCCACCCGCAGGTCGACCTCGGCGGAGACCACTTCGCCGCGCTGCCCGCCCCACCAGCGCTTGATCAGCTCCGGCGTGGTCCAGGCCCGGTACACCAGGTGTCTCGGCGCGTCGAACTCGCGCGTGATCAGCAGCTGGGTGTCGCAGGGCAGGCTCAGCTCCGCCCGGTTCTCAGCCGTCGTGGCCATCCTCGTCCTCCTCCATCTCCGCCAGCACGGCGTCCAGCAGCTCGAAGCGCTCGCTCCACAGCTGTTCGTAGCGCCGGACCCAGTCGTGCACGGGCTTGAGCGGCTGGCCGTTCATCCGGTACAGCCGCTGCCGCCCCTGCTCGCGCACCTCGACCAGGCCGACCTCGCGCAGCACCCGCAGGTGCTTGGACACCAGCGGCTGCGCCAGCCCGAGCTCGGCGACCAGCTCCTGCACCGCCCGCTCCCGGCCGGCCAGCAGATCGAGGATCTCCCGCCGCCGGGGCTCGGCGATCGCGTTGAACGCGTCCGAGGTGGTTGCCGCTCGTGCCATGGCCCCATCGTATACCCATATGGGCATGCGTCAAGCTGGCGAAGTGAAAAGCGGTTGCCGCCGCCACCCGGCGCGGCGCACCCTCCTGCCATGACCGCAACCTCGATGCCGCTGACCCGCCCCGCCGACCGACCGGTCGCCCGGCAGCAGCAGCCCAGCTCCGACCGGAGGCCGATCCCCGTCCGGTCATGACCGAGGCGCTGGTCGCCGGACTGCTCGCCGGCTACGGCATCGCCATGCCGGTCGGCGCGGTCGCGACCTACCTCGTCGCCCTCTCCGCCCGCACCACCCCGCGCACCGGCGCCGCCGCGCTCGGGGTCGCGGCGGCGGACGGCCTCTACGCCCTGCTCGCGGTGCTCGGCGGCGCCGCCCTCACCGAACTGCTACGGCCGATCGCGCAACCCCTGCGCTGGGCCTCGGTGGCCGTCCTGGTCCTGCTCGCGCTGCGCACCGCCTGGACCGCGGTGCGCCGCTACCGGGCCGGCCTGGACCCGGCCGCCGGGGACTCGCCACCCAGCCCAGCACGGGCTTTCCTGCTGTTGCTGGGCATCACCGTGCTCAACCCCACCACCGTCGTCTACTTCTCCGCGCTGGTGCTGGGCCGGACGCAGGCGAACACCACCGCGCAGGCCGCGGCGGTGTTCGTGCTGGCCGCCTTCCTCGCCTCGGCGAGCTGGCAGCTGGTGCTGGCCACCGGCGGCAGCCTGCTGGGCCGGGTGCTCACCGGGCCGCGCGGCCGGCTGGCCACCGCGCTGGCCTCGGCGGCCCTGATCACCGGGCTGGCCATCGGACTGGCGGTCAGCTAGCGCACAGCGCGGTGTCCACCGCGTCCAGCACCCGCTTGCTCGAACCCTCGGGGTCGCCGAAGGTGCCGGGCAGCGCGGTCACCGCGATGGACACCGCGCGACCGTCCTCAGTGGACCCGTTGCGGGTCTCGTAGCCGGGGATGTCGCCACCGTGGCTCCAGGCGACCCGGCCGCAGCTCAGCTCGGTGCGCATGATGCCGAGGCCGTAGCTCACCCCGGGGATGAAGTCCTTGGCGGGCACGGTCTTGCGCATCTCGGCCAGCTGCGCGGGCGGCAGCAGCCTGCCGCCGAGCAGGGCGGCGTAGAACCGGTTGAGGTCGCTGGGCGTGCCGACCAGCTCACCGGCGGCCCCGCCCCAGCCGGTGTCCTGCACGGTCACGTCCAGCACCGGCGAGTCCGGCTTGGTCGAGTCGGTGAGTCCGTAGCCCTTGGGGTGCGGCCCGCGAATGGTCATCTCGCCGACCCGCGGCCAGTAGGTCTCGCGCAGCCCGGCGCGGTCGATCACCTTGGTGGTGACCACTTCGGCGACCGGGCGGCCGGTCACCCGCTGGATCAGCAGACCGGCCAGCAGGTAGCCGGTGTTGCTGTAGCTCCAGCTCGTGCCGGGCGCGAAGTCGGCGGGGTGGCTCAGCGCGATGTCCAGCAGCTCCCGCGGCTCGCGGTAGCGGTCGCGGAACTCCGGGAAGCGCGTCACGCCGATGTGCTTGGTGTAGTTGGGCAGGCCGCTGGTGTGCTGGAGCAGCTGCCGGACGGTGATGTGGTTGCCGTCGATGCCCTTGCCGCGCACCAGGTTCGGCAGGTAGCGCTCGATCGGCGCGTCCAGCTCCACCTTGCCCTCGGCGACCAGCTGGAGCACGGCGACCGCGACGAAGGTCTTGGTGTTGCTGCCGATCCGCACCTGGCTGTCCTTGACCGCGGGCGCGCCGGTGGCCCGGTCCCTGACCCCGGCCGCGTAGGAACGCTGGCGGCCGTCCACGCTCACCGCGGCCAGCGCGGCCGGGAACTTGGCCTCGCGGACCAGGCGGTCCAGGCTTCGCTGCACCTGGTTCGCCCGGGTCAGCGCCGGTTCGGCGAGCGCGGTGGCCGGACCGGTGCAGGCCAGCAGGATCCCGGCGGTCAGGGCGGCGGTCGTGGTCCTGCGCAGTCTCATCGGAGTTCCTCCCGTGGCGGCGGTCCCTCCGCCGTCCGGGACAACCCTGACGGCTCCGGGCCCGCCGCACACGACGGCACGCCCCCGTTTCCGGGGTAGAGCGGGCTCTACCCCGCGTCCTTCATCTTCAGGCCCAGCGACTTGCGGATCGCGCGGTAGTCGAGCTTGTCGTAGTGGTAGCCGAGGTAGCTCCACGGCAGCCCGTCGGTGATGCTGCGCGCGCTGACCCTGGACAGGTGGTCGCGGGCCCGTTCCCGTTCCCCGGCAAGGTAAAGCCCCGCGCCGAGCAGGTGGTGGGCCTCGATGTTGCGGTCGTGCGGGCGCAGCCCGGCCAGCCAGTCGTCGCTGGCCCGGACCAGCTGCGCGCCGACCTCCGGCCGCCCGAAGTAGGCCAGCGGTTCGGCCTCGGTGCTGAGCATGACCTCCAGGTGCGCGGCCACGGTCAGCGCGCCCAGCGGCACTCCCGGCGGGGCCTGCTCGGCGACCTCCGCGGTGAACTCCAGCACCTCCGCGTCACTGCCCTGCCACTTGGCGCACAGCACCTGGGTGCGGGAGTAGTGCCCGCCGTAGTGGTACGGGTCGCGGTCGGTCAGCTCCCGCCACACCTCGTCCATCTCACCGCGGTCGATCTGCAGGCCCAGCCCGCGCCACTGGAGCTCGTCCCAGGGCACCGGGTCCGCGGGCCGCAGCTCGGCGGCTCGCATCAGCGGATCGTAGGCCCCGCCCAGGATGTACCAGAACTGCTCGAACTGCTCGCGGCTGACCTGGTCGGCGGTGGCTCCGGTGCGCACCTTCCAGGCGTGCTTGATCCGGGTGGCGCCCAGCAGCAGCTGGAGGTCGGCGTCCTCCGGGTTGGCCGCGGCGATCTTGGCCAGCTCGTCGACGTGGCGGACTAAAATTTTGCTGATCTTGCCGACCCGGATGTCGCGGAGCTCGTGCTGGTCCCTGGTGGCCGCGAGCAGTGTCCAGGCGGCGTCCAGGTCGCCGCGGTAGAGGTCGTTCTCGGCGGCCTTGAACTCCGGGTCGGGGCGGCCGGCGTCGGTGCTGATGCCGAGGTCGCGCAGCGCGCGCAGGATGCGGATGACGGTGCTGGGCACGGGTTTCTCCAGGAGCGAGAAGGGGTTCAGTGACGCTTGAGGCGGGCGCGGAGCCTGCTCCAGGAGCTGCTCCTGGCCGGTCGGGGTATCTCGTGCTCTTCGCGCGGCGGCCGGGGCACCACCACCTCGGGCGGGACGCCCCGGTCGATCAGGTCGGGCAGGGCCGCGCCGTACTTCCACAGGTTCGGCTCCACCCGCAGGTGCAGGCCGTCCAGGCCGATCAGGTGCCGGGCGCCGTCGGGCCAGGCCAGCATCGCCGCGCACTCGGCGAAGCGGACGGTGACGAACTCCAGCCCGTTGATCAGGCTCACGCCCTCCTCGCCGACGCAGAGCCGGGGCCTGCCCTGGTTGCCGGGGCCGAACGGTTTCTGCTCGCCGGGCTGGGCGGAGTCGATGTGCAGCAGGACCTCGCCCTGCACGGTGCCGGTGGAGCCGTGCGGGGCGGCCACGTAGCGCTCGCCGGGCAGGTGGCCCTCCGGGACCATGAGCAACAGGTTGTCCCGCACCGAGATCCCCACGTCCTGGATGTCCTCGGCGCACAGGACGGCCAGGTCGGCCTGCACCGAGGCGATGGTGGGCGGCTCGGCGCCGAAGAGCTCGGCGTGCGCGGCGCCCACCGGCAGCCCGGCCCTGATCCTCGGGTCCAGCAGCGGGGCCCGGCGCAGCTCGATCAGCTCGGCCACCTCGCCCTCCCGTGGCGGGACCTCGGCCAGCCAGTCGATCACGTCGGTGAACCCGCGCACCAGTCGCGAGTGGACGGAGGCCAGCCCGTCGGCGAAGGCGACGATCTCGGCCATGTCGGCATCACGCCGGTCGTAGGCCGCGGTCTGGCTGTAGCTGATCCCCTCCGCGGTGCGCAGGGTGTCGAACAGCCTGCGCTGCAACAGATCCGTGTAGGCGGTGGCCGCGGTGGAGCGTTCCACCACGCTGCTGGCGGCCACCCCGTTGATCGAGGCCGGGAAGTAGGCGGGGGTGCGGCGCAGCGCGCTGGTCGGCTCCGGCGGCGGGATCCGCGGCCCCGGGGGCAGTTCCAGCCGCAGTCCCGGCGGCGGTGGGCCGCCGATGAGCCACAGCGCCGCGTTGCCCGAGGTGAACCACTGCCGCGCCCAGGCCAGCACCTCCTCCGGGGTGTGCCCGCCGACGCCGAACTCCTCGTAGCCGCTGAGCCCGTAGCTGGCCGCGCCGTAGCGCCAGATCGCCAGCGAGGCCTGGATGTCCCGGCCGCGGCCATCGGCCTCGGTAAGCAGGAGCTGGTTCTCCGCGGCGATCCGGTGCACCGGCAGCTCGCGCAGCGCGGCGCACAGCGCGGTGAAGAAGGCGACCACGTGGTCCGGACCGCCGTGGGTGAGGAAGGAGGTCAGGGTGGCGTCGACCGTGCCGTTGGACTCCTCGTGCCTGCTGCCGGCCTGGTGCAGCGCGAGGTGCTCCACCAGGTGCGTGATGCCGCGCCGGGCCAGCCGCTCGTCGGCGTGGCCGACCCGGAAGACCAGGCCCGCGGTGATCTCGCCCTCGTGTTCGGACCAGAACACCGGCACACCGTCGATCTCGGTGCGAACCCACTCCACGCCGTGACTCCCCTTGCGCGCCTACCCCGTTCGCCGGCCGCGCGCACTATACGACCTGGCGGGGGCCGGACGCGAGCGGTTCACCAGGCGGAAACCCGGGATCACGGGACGTTCACCGTCCACTCCAGACAAAGGCCGGCACCCGGCCTAGGGACGCGGGATGTTGCGCAGGTTGCTGCGGGCCAGCTCGACCATCTTGCCCACGCCGCCGTTGAGCACCGTCTTGCCCGCGGCCAGCGCGAAACCGCGGACCATCTCGCCGGTGATCTTGGGCGGCAGGGACAGCGCGTTGGCGTCGGTGACCAGCTCGACCAGGGCCGGGCCGGGGTGGTCGAAGGCCTCCTGGAAGGCGGCGCGGATCTCACCGGGCTTCTCCGCGCGCACCGCGTGCAGCCCGGCGGCCTTGGCCAGCGCGGCGAAGTCGACCTGCGGGTGGTCGGTGCCGTGGTCGGGCAGGCCGTCCACCAGCATCTCCAGTTTCACCATGCCCAGGCTGGCGTTGTTGAACACCACCACCTTCACCGGGATGCGCGCGCTGGAAAGGGTGAGCAGGTCGCCCAGCAGCATGGACAGGCCGCCGTCGCCGGAGAGGGCGACCACCTGGCGGTCCGGGTAGGCCAGCTGGGCGCCGATGGCCTGGGGCAGCGCGTTGGCCATGCTGCCGTGCCGGAAGGAGCCGATCATGCGGCGCCTGCCGTTGGGCGTCAGGTAGCGGGCGGCCCACACGTTGTTCATGCCGGTGTCGATGGTGAACACGGTGTCCCCCGAGGCCACCTCGTCCAGCACCGCGGCCGCGTACTCCGGGTGGATCGGGGTGCGCTCGGCGATGTCCCTGGTGTAGGCGTCGACCACCTTCTCCAGCCGGTCGGCGTGCTTGCGCAGCATCTTGTCCAAAAAGGACCGGTCGCGGCGCTGGGCCAGCTTGGGCAGCAGGGCGGCCAGGGTCTCCTTGACGCTGCCGTGCACGGCCAGCTCCAGCGGGGTGCGGCGGCCCAGCCGGGTGAGGTCGTGGTCGATCTGCACGGTGCGGGCCTGCGGCAGGAAGTTGTCGTAGGGGAAGTCGGTGCCCAGCAACACGATCCGGTCCGCGGAGTGCATGGCCTCGAAGCAGGCGCCGTAGCCGAGCAGGCCGCTCATGCCGACGTCGTAGGGGTTGTCGAACTGGATCCACTCCTTGCCGCCGAAGGAGTGCCCGACCGGCGCGTTCAGCTTCCCGGCCAGCGCCATGACCTCCGCGTGCGCGCCCCGGGCGCCGGCGCCGACGAAGAGCATCACCCGCTCGGCGCTGGTGAGCAGGTCGGCCAGCTCGTCCACCGTCTCCTCGGCCGGGACCACCGGCGAGGGGCGGACCCTGGTCACCGGCGGGGTGGGCGCGACGGCCTTGCGGTCGGCCAGGTCGCCGGGGATGGTCAGCACGGACACCCCGCCGCGGCCCAGCGCGGTCTGCATGGCGATGCGCAGCAGCCGGGGCAGCTGCTCGGGCTGGGAGACCAGCTCGCTGTAGTGGCTGCACTCGGTGAACAGCTGCTCCGGGTGGGTCTCCTGGAAGTAGCCGGTGCCGATCTGGGCGGCCGGGATGTGCGAGGCGATGGCCAGCACCGGCGCGCCGCTGCGGTGGGCGTCGAACAGGCCGTTGATCAGGTGCAGGTTGCCGGGCCCGCTGCTGCCCGCGCACACCGCCAACCGGCCGGTCAGCTGGGCTTCCGCGGCGGCGGCGAAGGCGGCGGTCTCCTCATGCCGCACGTGCACCCACTCGATGCCCTCGGTGCGGCGCACCGCGTCCACGATCGGGTTGAGGCTGTCCCCGACGATGCCGTAGATCCGCTGGACCCCGGCCTCGCGCAGCATGTGCACGAGCTGCTCGGCCACGTTGGTCATGTTGTCCTCCTCCGGCTGCACTGCCAGCCTGCGCCTGATCGATCCATGCGTCCAATGCCGGATCTTGTGCCCATCGATACTCTTGACACATGGATCTGCGGACGTTGGCCTGGTTCCGGGAGGTCGCCGACGGGGCCACCGTCACCGAGACCGCGCGCCGGGCGCACCTGACCCAGCCCGCGCTGTCCAGGGCGCTGGCCCGGCTGGAGCAGGAGGCTGGCGCCGCGCTGTTCCAGCGGGTCGGCAAGACGCTGCGGCCCACCCCGGCCGGGCGGCTGCTGCGGGCGCACGTGGCCGAGGCGCTGGAGCGCTACGCCCAGGGCCTGCGCGCGGTGGCCGAGCTGACCGACCCGGCCCGCGGCACGGTGCCGCTGACCTTCCTGCACACCCTGGGCACCTGGCTGGTGCCGCCGCTGCTGAGCCGTTTCCGCGCCGGGTTCCCGGACATCGCCTTCGAGCTGACCCAGCACGGCGAGGCCGGACTGGCCGAGGAGCTGCTGGCCGGCACCGCCGACCTGGCGGTCACCAGCGACGATCCCGGTCACCCGCACCTGCGCTGGCAGCGGCTGCTCACCGAGCCGCTGTGGCTGGCCGTGCCGCCGGGACACCGGCTGGCCGGGCGGGCCGGGGTCCGGCTGGCCGAGCTCGCCGAGGAGACCTTCATCCTGCTCCGCCCCGGTTTCGCGCTGCGGGCCACCACCGAGCGGCTGTGCCGCCAGGCCGGTTTCACCCCGAGGGCGGGCTTCGAGGGCGAGGAGGTGGAGACCCTGCGCGGCCTGGTCGCGGCCGGACTGGGCGTCTCGGTGCTGCCGCTGCCCGGCGGCGAGGCGGCCACCCCGCACCTGCGGCTCACCGACGTCACGGCGACCAGGGACATCGGCCTGATGTGGCTGGCCGAGCGGGCGCTGCCGCCTGCCTCCGCGCAGTTCCGCCGGCACGTGCTGGACTCCGTGCGCGACGGCCTGGAAGTCCCCTGGCAGCGGGAGAAATCCGAGGGGTAGGGTCGGCGGCCATGGACGAGACGCCCCTGCCGGATCCGGCGGACTGGCAACGGATCTCCCGCCCGGACCGCCGCCTGTCCATCGCGCTGGCCGCACTCTATGAGTATTACCCGACCTTGGCCGGGCCGCCCGGCGCCGCGCACGAGTCCTATGTGGACGGCGTGGTGCGCCAGCTCAGCGCGCCGTTCCAGCCCGACCCGGCCCGCGCCGAGGTGGTCTCCGGCGCGATCCGGCACGCCGCGTCCTTCCAGACCTGGGAGTCCCTGGTGCGCACCAGCGGCCTGGTCACCCTGGACGCGGTGCGGCTGATGGTGGCCATGGTCAAGACCGCCGCCGGGGACCGCTGAGAAAAATCTTGGAGTTTCTCCCGCCGTGGTGTCGATCCGGCGCCGCGGGGTTCGTGTAGAGAGCGAACCGAGGAGGAGAGAACCATGGCCCAGTACCTGCTCAGCATCTACCAGCCGGACGGCCCCACCCCGCCGCCGGAGTTCCTCGACCCGATCATGAAGCGGCTGGACGCGGTGAACGCGGACCTGACCGCCTCGGGCGCGCGGGTGTTCGCCGCCGGGCTGTGCCCGCCGAGCACGGCCACCGTGATCAGGGCGAACGGGGACGAGGTGCTGATGACCGACGGCCCGTTCACCGAGGGCAAGGAGCACATCGGCGGGTTCACCGTGGTCCAGGTCGAGGACCTGGACGCCGCCCTGCACTGGGGACGGCGGCTGGCCGAGGCGATCGGGCTGCCCATCGAGGTGCGGCCCATGTACGACTGATGGACGTCGCGGCGATCTTCCGCGCCGAGTACGGGCGCGCGGTCGCGGTGCTGGTCCGCCTGCTCGGCGACATCGACCTCGCCGAGGAGGCGGTCCAGGACGCCTTCGCCACCGCGCTGGAGCGCTGGCCGCGCGAGGGCCTGCCACCCGCGCCAGCGGGCTGGATCATCACCACCGCCCGCAACCGGGCGATCGACCGGCACCGGCGCGAGTCCGGCCGGGACACCCGCGAGGCGCAGTCGGCGCTGCTGCGCGCGCCCGCGGAGACGGAGGAGGTGGGCGCGGTGCCGGACGAGCGGCTGCGACTGATCTTCACCTGCTGCCACCCCGCGCTGGCCCCCTCGGCCAGGGTGGCGCTCACCCTGCGCCTGCTCGGCGGACTGTCCACTGTGGAGATCGCGCGGGCGTTCCTGGTGCCGGAAGCCACCATGGCGCAACGCCTGGTGCGGGCCAAGGGCAAGATCAGGGACGCCCGGATCCCGTACCGGGTGCCCGCCGAGGCCGACCTGCCGGACCGGCTGCGCTCGGTGCTGGCCGTGCTGTACCTGATCTTCACCGAGGGGCACACCGCCAGCGCGGGCGAGCGCCTGGACCGGCCGGAGCTGGGCGCGGAGGCGATCCGGCTGACCAGGGTGCTGGTGGCGCTGATGCCGGACGAGCCGGAGGCCTGGGGCCTGCTCGCGCTGATGCTGCTGGTGGAGTCCAGGCGGGCCGCCCGCACCGGCCCGGACGGCGAGCTGGTGCCACTGGCCGAGCAGGACCGCACCCGCTGGGACGCCGGCCTGCTCCGGGAGGGGCAGTCGATCGTCGAGGCATGCCTCCGGCGCAACCAGCCCGGCCCGTACCAGCTCCAGGCCGCGATCAACGCGGTGCACGGCGATCCCCTGCCCACGGACTGGCATGCCATCCGCACCCTCTACGACCAGCTGCTCACCTTCACCCCGACCCCGGTGGTCGCACTCAACCGCGCGGTCGCCGTCGCCGAGGTCGACAGCCCGGCCGCCGCGCTGACCGAACTCGACCGGCTGGACCTGCCGAACTACCACCTGTGCCACGCCATCCGCGCCGACCTGCTCCGGCGCCTCGGCCGCACCGCCGAGGCGGCCGCGGCCTACGAGCGGGCGATCGAGCTGACCGGCAACTCCGCCGAACGGGAGTTCCTGCGCCGCCGCCGTCATGCGCTGGAGGCGTGACCGACCGGCCATGCGAACGGCGGCGGCCGGTTGGCCCAATGTCTGTCCACAGTGGACGGAGACGACGTGTTCGTTCGGGTAAAAACGACCTCGGTAGGTTTACCCGCGGCTCAGCGGAGCGCTAGAAACGGTTCATGTTCGTCGGCTACCAGACCCTCCGGTTCACCAGGGACCACACCTGGGTCCGGCTCCAGGGCGACACACTGCGGGTGGGCTTGACCGATGTGCTGACCGGGGGCCTGACCAGCCTGGTCGAGGTGGGCCTGCCGCCACCGGGCGGCGCGCTGCGCCTGCTGGCCCCGTGCGGTTTCCTGGCCACCCGGACCTGGTGCGGCGACCTGTTCGCACCCGCCGCCGGCCTGGTCAGCGAGCGCAACGAGCTGCTCTTCGACGACCCCGGCCTGGTGGTGCGCGACCCGTACGAGTCCGGCTGGCTGTTCGAGCTGCGCCACACCGGCGATCCGCTGCCGGGCACCCTGGACGGCGCGGACTATCTCGAACTGGTCAGCCAGGTTCTCTAGAGCAAGAGCAGCCCGCCCAGGGCCGGGACCGACACCACGGCGAGCACGCCGACCGCGGTGGTCACCCGGTACTGCATGAGCAGCGCGACGAACTCGCGGATGAACGCGCTGGGCAGGAAGTACAGCGCGGTGCGCGAGCCGACCACCCGCATCCGCAGCTTCAGCTGGTAGGACAGCACCGCGGTGCGGAAGACGTGGTAGTTGTTGGTCACCGCCACGATCCGCGCCCCCGGCCTGGTCACCAGCGCGGCGCTGAACGTCAGGTTCTCCTCGGTGGTGCGGGCCCGGTCCTCCAGCACGATGTGCTCGGCCGGCACCCCTCGGGCCAGCAGGTAGTCCCGCATGGCGGCCGCCTCGGTGGTGGTCTCCCCCGGCCCCTGGCCGCCCGAGACCACCAGCACCGGCTCACCCCCGGCCGCGCGGTCGCGGCGGTACAGCGCCAGGCCGCGGTCGATCCGGGCGGCCAGCAGCGGCGGCACCCGGTCGCCGATCAGCCCGCTGCCCAGCACCACCACGGCGTCGGCCCTGGCCCTGCTGCTCAGCTGGCCGTACACAATGGAGTAGGCGAGCAGGCTGGCGAACAGGAAGGCGAAGTAGCCGGTCACCAGGATCACCGCGATCAACACGAGTTGCGCGGCCCGGTCCAGCCGGAGCCCGAACACCACGGTGAACCCGATCAGTCCCAGCATGGCCAGTCCGGTCAGCAGGGACAACAGGTTGGCCGGCCGGAAGGACTCCCGGCGTAGCATGATCACTCCGTTGGCGACCATGGCGAACGGCAGCACCAGACCGATCAGCAGCACCAGCAGCCCGAGCACCACCACGATCTCGCCGTAGCCGTACTTGCCCAGCTCCCACAACGCCCACAGGCCGCCGAAGAACAGCAGGATGCCGAACCAGACCGCGTTGCTCACCCGGCGCGGTTCGCGCATCACCCGCACCAGGAAGACGAGGCCCGCGATTCCCGCCAGGATTCCGAACAGCACGTCAGCCCTCTCCCACCCGACCGGCGACCGTCCACAGTGTGCAGTACCGCCCGGGAGCGCGGACAGGGGGCTCCCCGGGCCGGATCCGCGGCCGGATGGCCCTGCCGACTTTCCCCGGAGCCCGCCAGCCGTCAAGGTAATAGCCGGACCAGGAGGCGCGGTGGGCAGTTATCCCTTCGACAACGCGGTGGACGCCGCACGAACACGCATGGCGGCGCTGGAGGCCACCTACGACGCGGTGACCACGCCGCTGCTGGCCGAGCTCGGCGTGACGCCGGGACAGCGCTGCTGGGAGGTCGGCGCCGGCGGCGGCTCGATCGCGCGCTGGCTGGGCGAGCAGGTCGGCCCGGACGGCTACGTGCTGGCCACCGACCTGGACACCCGGCTGCTGGAGCTGTCCGCGCCGGTGGAGGTCCGGCGGCACGACGTGCTCACCGACCCGCTGCCCGCGCCCGGCTTCGACCTGATCCACTGCCGCCTGGTGCTCATCCACCACCCGGCGCGGGATGCCGCGGTGGCCAAGCTGACCGCCGCGCTCAACCCCGGCGGGGTGCTGCTGCTGGAGGAGATCCTGCCCAAGGAGCAGCGGGTGCTCAGCACCGACGACCGCAGGCAGGAGGCGTTCTGGGCGGTGCAGACCCAGGTGCTCGACGTGCTGACCAAGCTCGGCTCCGACGACCTGGACTGGGCGCTGGGCGTGGAGAAACTGTTCGTCCACTGTGGACTGGAACAGGTCGCCTCCAGCCGGTCCACGCCGATCTGGGTGGGCGGCGGCGAGGGCAGCAGGCTGCTGCTGGCCAACGCCTGGGAGCTGCGGGAGAAGCTGCGCGCGGCCGGGGTCGGGCCGGGCGAGCTGGCCCAGTTCACCCGGCTGCTGCGCGATCCGGGGTTCAGCGTCACCGCCTACCCGCTGGTCAGCACCTGGGGACGCGCGCCGCGCTAGGGCCGGTTCGCCCCGTCCCGCGTACGCCGGGACTTCCGGGCGAGGTGGACGAACCAGGCGGCGATCAGAGCACTGGCCAGTCCGAGCGCCAGCAACAGCCACCCGATTCCCTGGCCGCTGGAGGCGATGACGCTGATGCCCGCTACCACTGCTATGGCGGCCATCGACGCCGTTGAGGCAGCCCGCCAGGTGTGGCGCGACCGGTTGTCGAGGTCCTCGGAGGTGTCGGTTTCCATGGCTGTGCAATAGCCGGAACCGGCTTCCGTCAATCCCGGAACCGCCCTAGGGCGCGAGCGCCTTGCACAGCAGCGGGATCAGCCGCGCGCCCGCCTCGCCCCGGTAGTTCAGCATGGCCTGGCCGCCGATCATCAGCGCCTTGACGTCGGCGACGTCCACGTCCGCGCGCACCGCGCCTGCCTGCTGCGCGCGGGCCAGCAGCACGCCGATGGCCTTCTTGAACTCCGCGGTGCGCTCAGGTTCGGCGGTCTCGATGTCGAACTTGCTGCCCGCGAAGGCCTCCATCAGGCCCTGGTCGGTGACGTAGTCCTGGATGAACCGGCTGAAGTAGCCGTAGAAGGCCGCGCCGGGGTCCGCCGCCCCGGCCAGCTCGGCGGCCCGCGCGATGACCTGGTCGAACTGGTCGGCCACGATCGCCCGGAACAGCGCGTCCTTGGTCGGGAAGTGCCGGTACACGGTGCCCGCGCCCACCCCGGCCCTGCGCGCGATCTCGTCGATCGGCACCGAGAGGCCCTCGGTCGCGAAGGTCTCGTAGGCGACCCGCAACACGCGTTCCCGGTTGCGCACGGCATCCGACCTGAGCTTCTTCACACGGCCTCCACTGGACAAACGGGGCGTGCGTTCCGTATGTTCGTAAACGGAACGTACACCCCGGATTATAGGTGGGAGCTGTCATGACCAAGCTGTGGAGCGCGGCCGAGGTGCCGAGCCAGACCGGGCGGGTCGCGATCGTCACCGGAGCCAACACCGGCATCGGCTTCCCCACCGCCCAGGTGCTGGCCCAGCGCGGCGCGACCGTGGTGCTGGCGGTGCGGGACCTGGAGAAGGGCAAGCGGGCCGCGGCCAGGATCGCCGAGACCGCGCCCGGCGCGCAGGTCGTGGTGCAGCGCCTGGACCTGACCTCGCTGGACTCGGTGCGCGAGGCCGCGGGCGAGCTGCGCGACTCCTTCGAGCGGATCGACCTGCTGATCAACAACGCCGGGGTGATGTACACCCCCAAACAGCTCACCCAGGACGGCTTCGAGCTCCAGTTCGGCACCAACCACCTCGGCCACTTCGCCTTCACCGGCCTGCTGATCGACCGGTTGGCGGAGACGCCCGGCGCGCGGATCGTGACCGTGGCCAGCATCGCGCACAACCTCCGCGCGAAGATCCACTTCGACGACCTGCAGTGGAGCCGCTCCTACGACCGGGTCGCCGCCTACGGCCAGAGCAAGCTGGCCAACCTGATGTTCATCTACGAGCTGGCCCGCCGCCTGAGCGCGCAGGGCAGCCCGGCGCTGGCGCTGGCCGCGCACCCCGGCATCTCCATGACCGAGCTGGTCCGCAACTCCCCCGCGCCGTTCCGCCTCGGCATGCGGGTCTTCGGCAGGCTGTTCACCCAGCCCGCGGCGCAGGGCGCGCTGCCGACCCTGCGCGCGGCCACCGACCCGGCCGCGGTGACCGGCCAGTACTACGGGCCCAACGGGTTCCGCGAGCTGCGCGGCGCGCCGGTGGTGGTGCGCTCCAGCAGGCAGTCCCGCGACGAGGAGCAGCAGCGGCGGCTGTGGGCGGAGTCCGAGCGCCTCACCGGTGTGATCTTCCCCGGGTGAGCCGCCGGTTTCACCGAGCCGTCCCCGGTGGTATTCGGCAAGCTGAACGCACGCGACGCTAGGGAGGCGGCATGGCCGGAACGATCGTGGTGGGCGTGGACGGCTCCACCGAGAGCCTGCGCGCCCTGGGCTGGTCCCTGACCGAGGCCCGCCGCCGGGACGCCGAGGTGGTCGCGGTGATCGCCTGGGTGCCCAACCCGGTGCCCTCCTCGGCGACCCCGTTCACCGTGGCCGAGCCCACGGACCTGGACGTGGACCACGACAAGGTGCACCGGGAACGCCTGGACGAGGCGATCGCCGAGGTCACCGGCGGCGAGCCGCACCCGGTGCGCACGGTGGTGCGGCAGGGCTACGCCGGTGACGTGCTGACCGAGGAGGCCGCCCAGGCGGACCTGCTGGTGGTGGGCAGCCACGGGCACGGGCGGCTCTACAGCGCGGTGCTCGGCTCGATCAGCGCGGAGTGCATCCGCAAGGCGACCTGCCCGGTGGTGGTGATCCCGCCGAAGCTGGTGCCCCGCTAGAGCGCGCCAGCCAAGAACATTCTCGGCCTGCTTGCCGATCGCGGCGAGCAGGCCGGGTTCCGGCGCCACACCTGCTTCACAGCTCCCGCCGGTAGCAGCGGGACAGCTCCGAACCCACGTACGGGCCGAAGTTCGCCACCGCGTGGTAGCCCTCGCGCTCGTAGAAGCGCATCGCGTCCGGCTGCGCGGTCCCGGTCTCCAGCAGCAGGGTGCGCAGCGAACGCCGCCGCGCCTCGTTCTCCAGCGCCCGCAGCACCACCACCGCCACCCCGGTGCCGCGCGCCCGCGGCGTGACGTACATCCGCTTGATCTCCGCTGAGTCCGGCCCGAGCAGCCGCAGCCCGCCGCAGCCGACCGCCCGGTCCTGCGCGTCCCTGGCCAGCAGGAACACCTCGATGTCGGCGGCGGTGGGCGGTGCGCCCGGCTCGTGGTCGGCGAAGCCGTAGCGGGCGTCCAGCTCTGCCCGCTGGGCCGCCCGCAGCGCGGCGCCCTCGGGATCGGCCCAGCTCACCTCGGTCACCCGCACCGTCATCGGCCACCCCTCTCCTCGTAACAGGCGTTACGGTAACATGTGTTACGAGAGGTGGTGGCCGATGGCGAGGACCGCGGATCGGGCGGAGCAGGGCGAGCGGATCTCCGCGGCGGTGTGGCGGCTGATGGCCGAGTCCGGGCCGCAGGGGCTGACCCTGCGGGCGGTGGCCGCGGCCGCGGGCTGCACCACCGGCCTGGTGCTGCACCGCTTCCCGGACAAGCGGGCGCTGCTGCGGCACGCCAGGGACCTGCTGCACCAGCGCACCGGCGCGGCGATGGACGAGCTGACCGCCGAGGGCGGCCCACCGGCGGCGGTGCTGCGCGCGGTGCTGCGGCACGCCGCCTCGGTGGATCCGGCCAAACAGCAGGAGGCCAGGGTGTGGCTGGGCTACCTGGCCGCCGCGCTGGGCGATGACGAGCTGGCCGAGCGCCACCGCGCGGCCAACCAGTCCTTCCTCCGCCGGATCGAACGGCTCATCGCCCAGGTCCGTCCACAGTGGACCAGGGCCCGGCGGGCAACCGCCGCGCTGACCCTGGTCTCACTCGTCGAGGGGATGAACACCTTGGCCACGGCCGATCCGGAGACCTACCGGCCGGCCCGGCAGACCACGGTGCTCGACACCGCGCTGGCCGCCCTGGACCTGAGTGGCTGAGTCAGAGCGTGGCCGTGCGCCGCACCAGCCGCACCGCCAGCGCCAGCAGCACGATCGCGAGCCCGAGGTAGATGCCGGTCTCGACGAGCTGGATCGGCAGCACGCGCGCGTCGGGCTGGTAGTCGATGTAGGTCTGCGTCCAGCCGCGTTCGGTGAGGCACTTGGACATCTCCGCCTGCACCTGGCCGTAGGTGGCATTCGACGGGCTGACCTGTTCGGCCAGCTTCCGGCATTCGGTCACCAGTCCGCCGCCCTGCGGCATGGTCGCGCCCGAGGTGTGCAGGTACCCGGTGCCGGTGATCAGGTTGGCGCCCTCCAGCTTCGCCTGCTGTCCCAGCGGGGTGGCCTGGCGCAGCGGGGTCAGGTAGTGCGGGCGCAGGAACTCGGCCACGAAGACCCGCACCGCGGCGAAGCCGAGCACGGTGACCAGCATGGCGATGACCGTGCGCCGGGCCACCGCGCTCACCGCGACGCCGAGGGCGAACCCGAAGAGCACGTAGCCGATCTGCAGCGGCGGCCACAGGTCGAAGGACATGCTCTGGTACGGGTGGAACGCCGAGCTGTCCTGGGCGTGCAGGTACTGGGTGACCAGGGTGCCGGTGAGGCCGAGCAGGCCGGTGAGCACGGTGAGGGTCGCGCACAGCGCCAGCAGCCGGGTGCTCAGCCAGCGGGTGGGCGAGACGTCCTGGGTCCAGGCCCACAGGTGGGTGCGGTGCTCGTACTCCTGGGACAGCAGCGGCGCGCCCCAGAACGCCGCGACCAGCCCGGCGAAGAGCAGCACCGGGTACTCCAGCAGGCCGGCCCGCCGGGCGATCGCCTCCAGCGCGGGCGAGGCGCCGCCGTCCGGGCAGGCGTTGCCGCAGGGCGGCAGTCCGCTGGCGGCGAAGTAGCTCCACAGGAAGAAGCCGGAGACCGCGGCCACCGCGAGGGTGGTGCCCAGTACCAGCCAGCGGTACTGCCGCCAGGTCACCCAGGCCAGGTCGAGGAATCGCGCGCCACCACGCTTGCCGGTGGCAGGCGGGTCGGTGCGCACCGTGCTGGTGGTCATGCCGCCCTCCTCTTGCTCGCGCGGCTGTTCTCCAGCTGTGCCAGCACGAACTCCTCCAGCGTCATCTCGCGGCCGCGCCACGGCGGGCTGACCTCCGGTGGCCGCCACGGCGGGGCGAAGCCCATCAGGTAGCTGGACTGCCGGTCGCTGTGCTTGGCCTGCACCACTTCTCCCGGCACGGGCGGGGTCGAGGAGCGCGGGCCGTCGTAGAAGCGGTGGCGCTCCAGGATGTCGTCCACGGGCCCGTCGGCCAGCAGCGCGCCGTCGGCCAGCAGCACCAGGTGGTCGGCGACCCCGCCGAGCTCGGCCACGACGTGCGTGGACAGCAGCACGGTCATCCCGGTCTCGGCCGCCTCGCCGAGCAGCTCCTGGGTGACCTCGTTGCGCGCCAACGGGTCCAGGTTCGCCAGCGGTTCGTCCAGCAGCAGCACCGAGGGGCAGGAGCCCAGCGCGATGGCGAAGGCCACCTGGGCCTGCTGCCCGCCGGAGAGCCTGCCGCACGGCCGGTCCAGCGGGATCTCGAAGCGCGCCAGCCAGCGCGTCGCGCGTCGCTGGTCCCATTCGTGGTTGAGCCGGGCGGCGACCGCCAGCATGGTCGCCACGCTCAGCTGCCGGTACAGCGGTTTCTCCTGCGCGACAAAGGAAACCCGGCCCGCGGCCCGGCCCCGGCCCGCCGTGACCAGCCTGCCGCCGACCGTGGCGGTGCCCTCGGTGGGGGCCAGCAGGCCGGCCAGCATGCTCAGCAGGGTGGTCTTGCCCGCGCCGTTCGGGCCGACCAGCGCGGCCACCCGGCCGGTCGGCACCTCGAAGGTGCAGTCCCGCAGCGCCCAGTTCGAGCCGCGGCCGAAGCGGCGCTTGTACTGCTTGCCGATGCCGGCCACCTCCAGCGCGTTGCCGGTCATTCCTGACCCGCCCGGCCGGAGAGCACCGCGCCCAGCAGGGCCCGCATGTCCTCGTCGTTCAGTCCAGCCTCGCGTGCTGTGCGCACCCAGTCCTCCAGTCGTTCCCGCAGCTCCGGCGGAAGCTGCGCGGGGGCGGGGGCGCCGGAGTCCCGGACGTAGGTGCCCGAGCCCTGACGGACCTCGAGCACGCCGGCCAGCTCCAGCTCCCGGTAGGCCTTGAGCACGGTGTTCTGGTTCACCGCGCAGGTGGCCACGACCTCCCGGACAGTCGGCAGGCGGTCGCCCGGCTTGATCCAGCCGAGGCGCACCGCGTCGCGGACCTGGTGCATGAGCTGCCGGTAGGCGGGCATGCCCGCTGATCGATCAACCCGGAACTCCACCGCACCGCCCCTGAATTGTGCTAGTCAACTGTAACACTAGAAGACTGTAGCAAAGCTGGGTCGTCGGGGTCGCTCAGACCATGCCGCCGTTGGCGCGCAGCACCTGTCCGTTGACCCAGCGGGCGGGCCCGGCCAGGAACGAGACCACCTCGGCGATGTCCGCCGGGGTGCCCAGCCGCTCCAGCGGCGCCATCTTGACCAGTCGGTCGACGGTGGCCTCGTCCTTGCCCTCGAAGAACAGCGCGGTCGCGGTCGGGCCGGGGGCCACCGCGTTCACCGTGATGTCCCGGCCGCGCAGCTCGCGGGCGAGGATCTTGGTCAGCACCTCCACGGCGCCCTTGGACGCGGTGTAGGGGGCGTAGGTCGGCAGCAGGGTGCCCATCACCGAGGTGGAGAAGGTGAGGATCGCGCCGCCCCGGCGGACCCGGTTGGCGGCCAGCTTGGCCACCACGAACGGGCCCCGGATGTTGGTGCGGTGCATGCGGTCCAGCTGGTCGAGGTCCAGCTCGGCGATGGTGGACTGGTACAGCACGCCCGCGGCGTGCACCACCACGTCCACCCCGCCGAAGGCCCGCTCGGCCGCGTCGAAGACCTCGGTCATGGCCTGCTCGTCGGCGACGTCGGCCTGTGCCGCGATGGCCCGCCCGCCCGCGGCGGTGATCTCGGCGACGGCGGAGTCGGCCTCGGCCTTGTTGCCGCCGTAGCCGACCACCACGGCCTGCCCGTCGGCGGCCAGCCGCAGCGCGCTCGCCCGGCCGATGCCGCGCGATCCGCCGGTGACGATCGCGACCCGGTCAACAGTGGAGTCAGTCATGGTTCCAGCCTTCCCAGCGGTTGTTTCCGTTGATAACTAGATCACCGTATCACTGATACCGGAGCGACGCTACTCGAAGTTTGTTAGCATTGATTCATGACCGAGAAGAGCGCCGAGTCCACCAGGGACCGCCTGGTCCGGGCTGCGGCGGAACTGCTGTCCGAGGGCGGCAGGGACGCGGTGAGCACCCGTGCGGTGAGCGCCGCGGCCGGTGTGCAGGCCCCCACCCTCTACCGCCTGTTCGGGGACAAGGACGGGCTGCTGGAGGCGGTGGCCGCGCACGCCTTCACCGAGTACCTGACCGGCAAGGCCGCCCTCGGCGAGACCGAGGACCCGATCGAGGACCTGCGCCGCGGCTGGGACCTGCACGTCCAGTTCGGCCTCAGCCACCCCGCCTTCTACCTGCTGATGTACGGCGACACCCGGGCCGGTTCCTCGGGCGCGGGCAAGGAGGCCGAAGCGCGGCTGCGCCGGATCGTGCAGCGGATCGCCGAGGCCGGGCTGCTCCGGGTGAGCGTGAGCCGGGGCGCGGACCTGGTGCACGCCACCGGCAAGGGCGTTGTGCTCACCCTGATCGCGACGCCGGCGGACCGGCGGGACCTGGAGCTGTCCACGGCGGCCAGGGAGAACGTGATCAGCTCGATCACCACCGGCGGGCAGGCCGTCGGCGACACCGATGTGCCAGCCCGCGCCGCCGGGCTCGCCGCCGCACTGCGCCGCGATTCCGCGGGCGCGCTGTCCCCGGCGGAACAGGCGCTGCTGGTGGAGTGGCTGGACCGGATCGCCGACGCCTGAAATCCGCTGGCCGCAACGGCACCGGCCGCACTAGCCTCCGCCGGGTGGCTGGTGATCGTTTCCCGGTGCTGTGGCTGTGCGGGCCTTCCGGCGTCGGCAAGTCCACCGTCGGCTGGGAGATCCACACCCAGCTGGACCGCTCCGGCTTCGTGGACACCGACCAGCTTGGCCTGTGCTCGCCCGCGCCCGCCGATGATCCGGCGCAGCACCGGATCAAGGCGCGCAACCTGGCCGCGATGTGGCCGCACTACCGGGAGGCGGGCGCGGATCGCCTTGTGGTGTCCGGAATCCTGGAGTCCGCCGCGGTCGCCCGCAGCTACACCCGCGCGCTGCCGGGCGCGGCGGTGACGCTGTGCCGGTTGCGCGCGGGCTCCTCGGAGCTGCGGGAGCGGTTCCTGCGCCGCGGCTGGCTCACCCACCTGGCCGAGGCCGCGGTGCGCGAGGCGGCGGAGCTGGACCGGGAGGACTTCGCGGACCTGTGCGTGGACACCACCGGGCTGCCCGCGGTGGCCGTGGCGCGGGTGGTGCTGGAGCGCTGGGTCTGATGAGGGCACAGGGCTGGATGAAGGCGCTGCTGGTGTGCGGTCCCCGGGGCGTCGGCAAGTCCGTGGTCGCCTGGGCGGTCTACGCCTGCCTGGCCCGGACCGGGCAGCCCGCCGCCTACCTCGACCTCGCCCAGCTCGGCTTCTGCCGCCCGGCGCAGGACCACCTCCGGCCCAGCAACCTGGCCGCCGCCTGGCGCACCTTCCATGCCACCGGCACCCGCTACCTGGTCCTCTCCGGCGAGGTCGGCGAACCCGCCACCCTCGACGCCTACGCCGCGGCACTGGGGGACGTGCCACTGACCGTGTGCCGGTTGCACGCCGACCAGGACCGGCTGACCGAGCGGTTGCTCGCCAGGGGCCGCGGCGAGGGGCCACCGATCCCCGGTGACGACCTGCGCGGCAGGCCCCCGGCGGAGCTGCGCCGCCTGGCCGCGCAGGCGTCCCACCCCCCGCTCGGCGACCTGTGCCTGGACTCCACCGACCGGTCGGTGGCGGAGGTGGCCGAGCTGGTCCGCGCGGCCTGGCTCGGCGACTAGGCTGATCATCCCGGGCAGCGGTGTGGATGAGGTGGTGGGCGTGACCCAAGGTGACGTGCGGCCGACGCTGGAAGACGTCGCCGCCTACGCGGGTGTGTCGCGCTCGACCGCGTCCAGGGCGCTCAACGAGGAGGCCTACGTCAGCTCCCGGGCCAGGGAGAAGGTCCTCGACGCCGCGCGCGAGCTGGGCTACTCCCCCAACCAGGCCGCGCGCTCGCTGGTCACCCGCCGCACCAACGCCATCGCCCTGGTGCTCTCCGAACCGGAGACCAAGGTCCTGGAGGACCCCTACTTCGCCGAGATCGTCCGCGGCGCCTTCCGTGAGCTCTCCGCCCGCCGCAGCCAGATGCTGATGATGCTGGTGGACAGCCGCGAGGACGTGCCCGGCACGGTGCGCTTCCTGGACGGCGGCCACGTCGACGGCGCCCTGGTCTTCGCCTCCCACCGCGCCGACCCGCTGCCGTCCGCGCTGCGCTCGCTGCGGCTGCCGATCGTCTTCGGCGGCGGCAGGCCCGGCGGCGCCACCCGCGGCCTGCACCTGGTCGACTTCGACAACGAGGGCGGCGCGAAGCTCGCCGTCGAACACCTGCTTTCCTTGGGGCGCAAGCGCATCGGCACCGTCGCGGGCCCACAGGACCAGCGCTCCGCGGTGGACCGGCTCACCGGCTGGCGCAAGACCCTCGGCCTGGACGACCGCGCCGCGACCCGGCTGTCCGAGGAAGGCGACTTCAGCACCGAAAGCGGCGAGCAGGCCATGACCCGCCTGCTCGCCCGGGTCCCCAACCTCGACGCGGTCTTCGCCGCCAACGACCCCATGGCCGCCGGCGCGCTCCGCGCCCTGCACGCCGCGGGCCGCCGGGTGCCCGAGGACGTGGCCGTGGTCGGCTTCGACGACCACCGGGGCATTGCCGAGGCGACCAATCCCCCGCTGACCACCGTGCACCAGGACCCACGCGAACAGGTGCGGCAGATGGTCGACACTCTGTACCAGCTCATCGAGGGCGACAACCCGCCGCCGCGCCGCAAGGTCCTCCCGGTCAGTCTCGTGCACCGCACCTCGGCCTGACACCAATCCGCCTCTTCCCAGCGCGTGGTCACATCCGTAAACTCCCGTCTGGGAGCGCTCCCAGACACCGCCGCCTGTGTCCCTGTCACATCGGCAACTCGGAGTTTCGGATGAGCAAAAGGTCAGTGCCGCCCGTGCTCGCCACGGTTCTCATCGCCCTCAGCCTGGCGAGCACACCAGCCCAAGCCGCCCCGTCAGGCTTCTACACCGACCCGGAGACCGGCGCCGCGAAGTGGGTGGCCGCCAACCCGAACGACGGCCGCGCCCAGGTGATCCGCGACCGCATCGCCAAGGTCCCCCAGGCCCGCTGGTTCACCACCACCAACACCAGCACGGTCCGCACCCAGGTCAACAACCTGGTCAACGCGGCGGCCAACGCGGGCAAAACCCCGATCCTGGTCGTCTACAACGTGCCCAACCGCGACTGCGGCGGCCCCAGCGGCGGCGGCGCTCCGAGCCACACCGCCTACCGCCAGTGGGTGGACCAGGTCGCCGCCGGCCTGGCCGGCCGTCCGGCCACCATCATCCTGGAACCCGACGTGCTGGCCCTGATGACCAACTGCCAGAACGCCGCCCAGCAAGCCGAAACCCGCGCCTCCATCGCCTACGCGGGCAAGAAGCTCAAGTCCGGCTCGGGCGCGGCCAAGGTCTACTTCGACGCCGCCCACTCCGGCTGGCACAGCGCTGCCGAGATGGCCAGCAGACTCGCCCAGGCGGACATCGCCAACAGCGCCGACGGCATCTCCCTCAACGTCTCCAACTACCACTGGACCCACACCGAAACCGCCTACGCCAAGAACATCCTGTCCCGCCTCGGCAACTCCCGCCTGCGCGCGGTCATCGACACCAGCCGCAACGGCAACGGTCCCCGGGGCAGCGAATGGTGCGACCCGGCAGGCCGAGCCCTGGGCACCCCCAGCACCACGTCAACCGGCGACTCGCAGATCGACGCCTACCTGTGGATCAAACTCCCCGGCGAGTCCGACGGCTGCATCGCCCCGGCAGGCCAGTTCGTCCCGCAACGCGCCTACGAACTGGCCACCGGCTGACCCATCCCCGGGGCGAGCTCTCCAGCCCGCCCCGGGCATCGGCCCGCTACCGACCGGTCGGTAGCGGGCCACCCAGCCTCGCCCACGGGTCCCCCGCCGCTCAGCCCGCGCCGAGCAACCCCTCGATCTCCGCCAGCTCCTCCGCCGCGAAGTCAAGGTTCGCGGTGGCCGCGACGTTGTCCGCCAACTGCTTGACGCTGCTGGCCCCGATCAACGCCGAGGTCACCCGCTCCCCGCGCAACACCCACGCCAGCGCCAGCTGCGCCAAGGTCTGCCCCCGCCGCTTCGCGACCTCGTTGAGCCCCCTGGCGATCGCGAGCTGTCCCTCGGTGATCCCCTCGGCCTGCAGGAACGGACTGGCCCCCGCGGCCCGCGAGTCAGCCGGAATGCCGTCCAGGTACCGATCGGTCAGCAGCCCCTGCGCCAGCGGCGAGAACGCGATCGACCCCGCCCCCACCTCGTCCAGCACATCCTGCAACCCGTCCTCGATCCACCGGTTGACCATCGAGTACGAAGGCTGGTGGATCAACAACGGCGTGCCCAGCTCCGCCAGCACCGCCGCGGCTTCCCTGGTCTGCTCCGCCGAGTAGTTGGACACCCCGACGTAAAGCGCTTTCCCCTGTCGCACCAAGGAGTCCAGCGCCCCCATGGTCTCCTCGATCGGGGTGTCGGGGTCCGGCCGGTGGTGGTAGTAGATGTCCACGTAGTCCAGCCCGAGCCGAGCCAGGCTCGCGTCCAGCGACGACACCAGGTACTTGCGCGACCCCCACTCGCCGTACGGCCCCGGATGCATGAGGTACCCGGCCTTGGTCGAGATCAGCACCTCGTCCCGGTAGCTACGCAGATCCGCGGCGAACAACCGGCCGAAGTTCTCCTCCGCGGCCCCGGGCGGCGGACCGTAGTTGTTGGCCAGATCGAAGTGCGTGACCCCGAGGTCAAAAGCGGCCCGAACGATGTCGCGCTGGGTGTCCAGCGCCTTGTCATGGCCGAAGTTGTGCCACAGCCCCAACGAGATCGCGGGCAGTTTCAGCCCACTGCGACCACACCGGCGGTAGGTCATGGCGTCATAACGCGCATCAGCGGCAACGTAGGTCATCGTGCTCCTTGTGGCCAGTCGAAACTACGCGAACGCTAACCCATGCCCGGCTGGCCACCTGGCCGCGCACGCCTGCCCCGCCGAGTCACCCCGCGACCCGGCCCTCCAGCTCCGCATGCGCCCCGCCAACAACTCGACCAGCTACGGCACACTGGATGGTGAGCCCCCACCAACCCCAGCCCCACCCCGGATCCGCCAAGGAGGCCCGCCCATGACCACCCGGAAACCCGCAGACGCGACCTGGGAAACCTGGGTCGAGCGCCAGATCCGCCAAGCCATGGAACGCGGCGAGTTCGACAACCTGCCCGGCGCCGGCAAACCCCTCCCCGACGCCAACCAGCCGTACCAGGAACTGTGGTGGATCAACCGGAAACTGGCCGCCGAAAAGCTCACCAACCTCCCCCCGAGCCTGATCCTGCGAAAGGACGCGGCCACGGCGTACGAGGCGGCCCTCGCGGCGCCCACGGAGGACCGGGCCCGCGCGATCATCGAAGCGATCAACACCCGCATCGCCGCGGCCATCCGCAACCCGCCTCCGGGCCCGGCCCTGAACCTGGTGCCGTTCAACATCCGCAAGGTCCTCAAGACCCGCCGCACCAACCAGGGCAGCTAACCCACGAATCCGCCTGCCACCCACCTGCCCCAGCCCTGGCCCAACTCGGCCCGCGCGGCTCGGCACGCCCGGCTCGCTCGGCCCGGCTCGACCGCGGCCGGGTGCGGGCCAGGCAACCGCGCCACAGCGCGCGTTCGCCACCAGGGGCCAGCGCGCCGAGTTCGCTGATGGCCGCGGTGTCCAGCG